>NZ_CP084318.1:0-297500 GCF_020310025.1 Leeuwenhoekiella palythoae | reverse complement strand
TGCATCAGCGTGGATATCGCCTTAATACTAACGTAGCTCCTATTAATGAAGTGCTTGCTGCAGGGTGTTTGATGCTTTCAGGATGGAAAGGCCACAGTGATTTTCTTGACCCAATGTGCGGTAGTGGAACGATGTTGATCGAAGCTGCGATGATCGCCTGTAATATTCCGCCTAATTTGAACCGAAAGCAATTTGGTTTTGAGAATTGGCACGATTGGGATCCTGATTTGTTTGATATTATTGAAGCTTCTGCCTTAAAGAAAATTAGAGAATTTCATTTTACAATTCAAGGCTATGACAAGGATCCTTCGGTGATCGAAAAGGCCAAAGAGAATATTAAAAATGCTGAACTCAGTGAATTTATTTCAATAAAGGAAGCTGATTTTTTTAAGACTGAAAAAGAGCGCGAGCGTCATTTGCAAATGGTTTTCAATCCGCCCTACGGCGAAAGAATTCCTGTAGAGATGGAAACATTTTATAAGAATATAGGAGATACTTTGAAACAAAATTATAAAGATACCGAAGCTTGGTTTATCACTTCAAACCTTGAATCTTTAAAACACGTAGGTTTACGCACCAGCCGAAAAATTAAACTTTATAATGGTTCTTTAGAATCCCGGTTAGTGAAATATGGTATTTATGCCGGCTCTAAGAAAGCGAAATATCAGAATAACGATTAATAGAACGGTTTATATAATCCTTTTTATAACTCTTAACTTATGGGTGTGAGTGCGGCGTTCTGCATTGTAAATTCCTGTGTGGTCTATACGATCTATGCGCACTTCACCGTGGCAATGTATAATGTAATTGTCTTGGAGCATAATACCCACGTGCACAATAGCGCCTTCATCATTATCAAAAAAAGCAAGATCCCCAGGCTCGCTTTCTTCAATAAAACTAAGCGGTTCACCTTGAGTAGCTTGTTGTGAGGCATCTCTAAATAGTGCATGTCCATTGAGGCGATAAACCATTTGGGTAAAGCCGCTACAATCTAAACCAAAGGGCGTACGGCCACCCCATAAATACGGACTTTTCAAATACAATAATGCGGTATTGATAAAGGTTGCTTTTTCCTTTTTCTCTGCTACAGAATTGCCTTCGTAATGATCTCCCGTCAATGCTAAATTAGCCAACTGCGCCCCTAATGGAATGCTCAGCACGTGTTCGTCAGAAGAGGTTGCCATTTGCAAAAGATCACTCGCCAGAATAGGAGTACGCTTTTCGGCATCATCATAATCTTCTGCGGTAATCTCTTTGTATTGCTTATTGTCAATCCAGCCCTCATATTTATCATGAGCAAGACGAATTCGGCTCCATTTTTTGCGAATTTCGAGCACTTTAAAATGCTCACCATAAAGTACTTGGTTTATCATCTCGGCTGCATCAGCAGGCTCTAAACGCATAGGTACAATACTTAATGGGCAAATGCCGTAATTCATCAGGCGGTTTTGAAATTTTGGTAAAAGTAATTCAAATGATTTTTACGCACCAAAATGATTATTAACAAGACGTGTATAACTTCTAAAATACTTATCTCGAGATCACCATTGCCGATGCGCCACCACCACCATTACAGATCGCCGCTGCTCCCAGCTTGGCGTTATTCTGTTTTAGGACATTGATAAGTGTGATGAGTATACGCACACCACTGCACCCTAAAGGATGGCCTAATGAAACAGCTCCACCATTGACATTTACTTTATCTGTAGATAAGCCCAATATTTTCATATTAGCAAGACCCACAACAGAAAAGGCTTCATTAAACTCAAAATACTCAATCTCACCTTGACCTACACCGGCTTTTGCGAGCGCTTTAGGTAACGCTTTAGAAGGAGCGGTGGTAAACCATTCAGGGTCTGTGGCAGCATCAGCATAACCTTTAATACTGCATAAAATGTCCAGGTTAAGTTCTTCAGCTTTTTCTCTGGTCATGAGGATCACTGCTCCGGCGCCGTCATTAATAGTCGAAGCATTTGCTGCGGTAACCGTACCATCTTTGGAAAACGCAGGTCTTAAGCTGCTTATTTTTTCCATACGAACATTTTTAAATTCTTCGTCTTCACTAACCACAACCGGCTCTCCGCGACGCTGAGGAACTTCCACAGGAATTACTTCGCCTGCAAACTTTCCACTTTCCCAGGCAGCAGCTGAGCGTTTGTAACTCTCAATTGCAAAAGCATCTTGATCTTCGCGTGAAAAATTATACTTGGTAGCGCAAGCATCGGCGCAAACGCCCATCGCATTCCCATCATAAGCATCTACAAGTCCGTCTTTTTGCATACCATCTATAAGTGTGGTAGGACCAAATTTCTGCCCGTTGCGCATATGTACGTAATGTGGGATTTGGCTCATACTTTCCATTCCGCCGGCAACGACAATGTCATTGTCTCCGAGTGTGATAGATTGAGCCGCAAACATCACGGCTTTCATACCTGAAGCACATACTTTATTCACCGTTGTACACGGCACATTTTTAGGAATACCGGCCCCCAAGGCAGCTTGGCGTGCAGGAGCTTGTCCTACACCGGCCTGAACTACGTTACCCATAAATACTTCGTCAACAAGCGAAGGGTCTAAATTAATTTTGGTCAAAGCGCCTTTTATAGCAGCCACGCCAAGGTCAACAGCAGTTAGTGAAGATAGACTTCCTAAAAAACTACCTATAGGGGTGCGTACTGCAGAAACGATTACAATATCTTTTTTCATCTTTATTTGTGTGTTTTTTGATAGAATTCAAAAATAACAAATAGCTAACGAAAACGTTATCATTTGGCCTATACTTAACACCTCAAGCTTCCCGTTTTATTTTAGTACTTTTACTTTCATGTCAAGGATTAGAAATGAAATTTCCTTGAAAAAGGTCAAGACTATTTTAATGAGTAAGTCTTCGATTTTTGTAGCCTCACAAGAGTTATATGAGTAGTATTTTAAACCGATTTTATAAAAATCAAGGTGCGCTTTATAAGGTATTGCTGTGTATTGCAAGCACCATTCTTATCGTTTATCTTTTTCCTAAGAGTGGAAAATTTCAATTTGATTTTCAGCAAAATAAGCCTTGGCAGTATGATAATCTATACGCGCCGGTAGACTTTGCTATTTTAAAGAGTGAGGATCAATTAGAGCAGGAGCGTGCCGAAGCAGAAAACTCTATAATTCCTTATTTTAATTACGATCAAGATATTGCTAACGAGGCAAAGGCAGCTTACGAAAACCAATTTTCTTCGGTTTTTACAGATTCAATTTTTAGAGATCGGCAAAGCGAACTGAAGAAATTTGGTTCTCAAATTTTAGAGGATATTTATAAATATGGGGTGATTGGCGATTTGGCAGCTTTTCAAGAAGGCAGAAAAATATACTTGCGTCGCGGAAATGAGATCGAAGAAACTTCCATAGAAAATCTGAATTCTACAGATGAAATTAGCGCTTTGATCAACCGCCGACTTGTAAACGGACCATACGTACAGGCGGTCAACCGTTTTAAAGAGCTGTTTTACGACGTGGTGCAACCTAACGTCACTTATGATGAAAAGCTCACCAATAAGGAATTAAATGTTGAGTTGAGCAAGATCGCTCCTACCAAGGGCGTGGTGAATAAAGGAAGTCGAATTGTCGCAAAAGGTGAAATTGTTGAACAAAGTACGTATCAGATCCTAAAGTCTCTACAAGCCGAATATGAGTCGCAATCCTGGACTGCCAGTAAGTATAATTGGGTTGTTTTTGGTTATGTTTTGCTCGTTTCGGTGGCACTGACAATGTTGTTACTTTTCATTAAAACCTATCGCGAACACGTTTTTGAAAATAATACGATGGTGACGTTTATTTTCTTCAATATCATTTTAATGGTATTGTTCACCACACTTATCGTGAAGTATGATGCGAATTATGTTTATGTGGTTCCGCTCTGTATTTTGCCGCTTGTAATAAAGGCCTTTTTTGATTCTAGATTGGGTTTGTTCACGCACGTGATCACTTTACTCTTATTGGGATTCATTGTGCCTAATACTTCAGAATATATGTTTCTGCAAGTAATTGCAGGAATTGTGACTATTTTGACCGTTTCAGAACTGTATAAACGCGCCAACTTGTTTATTTCGGTAGGGCAGATCACTTTTATGTATATCATAGGGTATTTTGCTTTTCACATTATCCACGAGGGGACCATAGATAATTTGCAATGGGAAACCTTCAGTCTTTTTATAATTACCGGTTTAGCGACGCTTTTTGTGCAGCCGCTTATCTATGCCTATGAAAAGATCTTTGGTCTTGTAAGTGATCTTTCACTTCTAGAGCTTACGGACACAAATTCTAAGTTACTTAAGAATCTTGCTAATAAAGCACCGGGAACTTTTCATCACAGTTTAAATGTGGCAAATTTGGCCGAAGCAGCAGCTAACGAGATTGGAGCAAATGCGATGCTTACTAGGGTAGGAGCACTGTATCATGATATTGGCAAGATGTTGAATCCTACTGATTTTACAGAAAATCAATCTACCGGAATCAATACACACGAAGATCTATCACCTAAAGAAAGCGCTAGAATTATTATTGATCACGTAATTAATGGAATCGAGGTAGCCCGGAAAAACAACCTACCAGATCGCGTTATTGACTTTATACGCACGCACCACGGGACAAGTACGGTGTACTATTTTTATAAAAAAGCGCAAGAACAGGATGAGGATGTCAATATTGACGACTTTAGATATCCCGGACCCTTACCGTTCAGCAAAGAGACTGCAATCTTAATGATGGCTGATAGTGTAGAGGCGGCGAGTAAAAGTTTGAAATCACCAACTTCGGTATTGATCGATTCATTTGTAGAAAAAATCATCAATAAGCAAATGGAGGAAAATCAGTTTTTAAATGCTACGATTACTTTTAAGGAAATACAGATAATTAAGAAGGTTCTGAAGTCAAAACTGAATAACATCTACCATTTGCGCATAGAATATCCTGAATAGTGATTTTCTGAAAATCTTGTTTTCAGGGAGTTAAAAAAAGATTCAAAAAAAGTTATAGAAATTCTCTAAAAAGCTTTGGTTGATCAAAAACTTAGATATATATTTGCACCCGCGTTTTGAGAGAGACGCCAACGTTCTTAGGAGAGGTGCCAGAGTGGTAATGGAGCAGATTGCTAATCTGTCGACGGGTAACCGTCGCCAGGGTTCGAATCCCTGTCTCTCCGCAACTTTTTTAAGAAAACACCTCGGGGTGTAGCGTAGCCCGGTCATCGCGCCTGCTTTGGGAGCAGGAGGTCGCAGGTTCGAATCCTGCCACCCCGACGAAATAGGTATTTAACATATATTGTTTGATATCTAATTCTATGAAAACCAGTAAAATACAATTTTACTGGTTTTTTTTATGTCCATTTGTAGGCATATTCGTTGGTGTCCTTTTTGATGTCCTATTTTTTTAGAGAAGAAAATACTACATTTAAGGATCATAACCGGGTTTGACTATCGAGCGGTTTGGCTTTCGTTTAACAGATTTTTTAATTTAAACGAAAGTTATGATTACTTCACACACTTTAAATGTTCATTTTTGGCTGAAAAAAAGTTCAGTTCGAAAAGATGGAACATTTCCAATCTATGCTCGTATCTCCATTGGAAGTGCCAGTAGAGTAGATTTAAGTACAAAACAAAATGTTTTAGAACAAAACTGGTGCGATAAGTCCAGCAGGGTTGGAAAACGCATCAAAGACGCTCGACGTATCAATGACGAATTGGATACTATCTATTCTGAGATCAAGAAGGCATATAAAGAACTCCGAAATGAAGGAGTTCCAATAAGTGCCAAGGCAGTTAAGCTAAGATGTACTGGAAAGGATAGACCTGTATCTACAATAAGGGATCTTATTCAATACCATACCGAAAATGATTTAAAAAAATTAGCTCCAGGAACAGCTAAGAATTATGCTGCTACAGAGAAATATATTTTACGATTTGTAAAATCTGAATATAAGTGTGATGATATTTATCTGTCACAGATTGATTATACATTCATTGTAAAATTTGAAGATTACCTTAGAGACTGCAAAACGCTTAAAAAAGCGCAGCCACTTAATAATAATGGTAGGATGAAACACTTGGAACGCCTAAAGAAATTCACCACCTTAGCCTTAAAGCATCGTTGGATAAAATCTAACCCTTTTGCATTGTATCAGTTGAAATACGAGGATTTCGACTGTCCGTTTCTTGAAGAGAATGAGCTTAAAACTATTTCATCAATAACCCTTACTGATGATAGTTTGAGTATTGTTCGCGATGTGTTTGTTTTCTCTTGTTATACCGGATTATGCTATATAGAGGTTAAAAACTTGAAAACTGGTGATATCGTAAACGGTATCGATAAAGAAGACTGGATAATGGTGCGACGACAGAAATCCAAAACTCCAGTAAAATTGCCTCTATTGGAGCAGGCTAATCGAATTTTGGAAAAGTATCAAGAAGTTTCACAGGATGTGCATACGAATAAGTTACTACCTGTATTTAGTGATCAGAAAATCAATAAGTATTTAAAGGAAATTGCGAAACTATGTAAGATTGAGAAAAACCTCACTTTCCACGTAGCCAGACATACTTTTGCAACCACAGTGACATTACTCAACGATGTTCCTATTGAGACGGTCTCAAAAATGCTTGGTCACACTAAACTTTCTACCACTCAAAAATATGCTCGAGTCGTAGAGCAAAAAATAAGTAAAGATATGAGTAGTCTTAGATCTAAACTTAAGCAGACTAATAGAACATCAACTAAAAGTAAAACTTATAAGGACAATGGGCATTTACGTATTGTCTGATGTTTTGCTTTTTATTTTTTTTGAAAAACAGAATTTGGGACGAACTCCGTTTTTCCTATTCCTCATAGGATGAGTTTGAGTAAGTATTTTTGATGTACATATGCAAAACTTTTAAAGAGCTAATACTGAACAATATATTGTGTCTAAGAAATTTAATAATTAGGCTGAGTGATTTACGATTGATTTAGCTTAATACTATTTTCACTCATTGAATAATTTCTGAACATTTAATTCCCTTACTCAAGTTTTAAAACTTCCCTCGTTAGCTTTTTGAATTTCCTAAAGCATTATCGCTGTACTTCTCCTTTTACAAAAACAAATGACCATTGGTTTGTTAAAGTTAGCCCGACATTATCACAGGTTGGGTACGCGCTTTTATATGGCCTTACTAAGTCAAACTCTTGAAAAAGTATCAGCAACAGAAGAAGTAACAATGATAGGCCCTATTGGATATAAATCAAAAAGCTTATGAAATTAGAATTATTGGCATCTAGTAATTCATGGGTTTTCTACTAAAACCAATCATTTCACTTTGTTAAAAAAACTCTTCAATAGTGGATGCAAAATGTCAATCTTCATACTGTAATTCAATAGTTGTCTTTTGTAATTTAAATTTCTCAGTCAATCTACCTGAAATTTCTTTAACCGATACATCACTTGTTCCAGGATTAACTTGTAAAATCATACTTGCGGTAGTTTGTGTGGTGCTCAATGCCCAAATATGGATAGATTTAACAGCTAGCACTCCATCAAAATTTAATACTTCGAATTTGATTTTTTCTAAATCTAAGTGTTTAGGAACTGCATCTATTAAGAGATATAATGATTCTTTTAAAAGTCCCCAAGATGAATAAATGATTACAATTACGATCAATATACTAAGCAATGGATCGATCCATTCCAAATCGAGAAATTTAATGGATAAACCACCACATAATACTGCTAATGTAACTCCTGCATCAGCAGCCATATGCAGAAATGCTCCACGCATGTTCAAGTCATTTTTTTGACTATTCCAAAATAGTAACGCTGTGCCAGTGTTGATAAATAAACCAATTATAGAAACATAAATTATTAATTCACCAGGGATTTCATTCGCCGAATTCAATTTTTGAATAGCTTCCCAAGCAATAAAAAATGCCGCTATAATAATAATTGCACCATTCAAAAATGATACAAGGATAGTTGTTTTTTGATAGCCATATGTAAATCTATTATTTGCTGGAATAAGGGTCAATTTGTAGGCTATCCAGGCGAGTATTAAGCTAAAAACATCACTAGCATTATGCCAAGCATCGGCTATTAGTGCTGAAGAATCCACTCGCATTCCATAAAAAAATTCCACTATTACATATAATGTATTTAAGATAATGCTAAGACTAAAAACCAATCCAAATTTTTGTGATTTATGATTATGAGACATATTTAAAACTTTATTTATAAGACTTTACTATTTAATTTGACATATATCACAAATTCCCTTGACAAGAATCTGAGTTGTTTTTACATGATATCGCGGTGGAATAGAAATCTGAGGTAATGTATAATTGTACATACAGTAAGTATGATTGCAGGATAAACAATTTAAGTGCAAATGGTTTTGGTGCTCTGGTTGATTAGGATCATTCAAAGCATATTTTAGGTATTTACTATCATCAATAATTGCGTGTATTAGCCCCTTTTTTTCAAAGGTTTTAATAGTCCGTAATACAGTTGAACGACTTACCTTTTGAAATTTTGATTCAATATCTGTAATTGTTAATGCTTGTCTATGCTTTCTCAAAAAACTAAATATAAGTATGCGCATAGCAGTAGGGCGAAGCTTGGAGTTTAAAAGAATGTGTTCACTAGAATTCATACTATTATTATTCAATGTCCGTGTTCAGTTTCTCCTTTATTCATTTCTGAGATCAAGTAATACGCTTTGTTCCAGACTACCATTTGCCTTTCTTCCAAAGGCTGCAGCAATTTTATTTCTATCCAGCCGGTATCTGACTGACCGGTTTGGACTTTTAAAGGGCTTAAAGCCCAGACTTCTTCCTCATTTTCAGTTACTTTTTTAGCTGTAAAAATATAATCCTCGCCATTCTCAGTAATAACAGCCTCTTCTGGGAGTGCGGTTACTTTATCTTGGGAAGTGGCTATTTTTGCTGTAAGGTACATCCCTGGTAAGAGGTTGCTATCTCTGTTTTCTATTTCTGCGTGTACGTGTAGCGCTTTAGGCTGCTGTTCAAATGTTTTACCCACGGAATAAATTTTTGCGCTTAGATCGGATTCTGGTAGGGATTCAATAGTGATTGCTACAGTTTGACCTTCCTTTACCTTACTCACATCTTTTTCGAAGACCATCAGATCAGCGTGTATATGATCGGTGTTTACGATTTCAAACATCTCAGTCTGTTGCTGTACAAACTGGCCGACTTTAATATTCACTTGTTCTACGTATCCATCGATAGGACTTACTATAGGTATTTGATTATAGAACTTTCCACTGCGTAACTGATTCAGGTTTAAATGAAATAATTGAAGTTGTGATTCCAGACCCTTAAACAGCCCTTTAACACTGTTATATTCCGATTCGGTTTCTTGGTACTTTCTACCGGAAGCCACTTCTGCCTCGTATAGGCGTTTTTGACGATTGTATTCTTTTTCCAAAAATATCATCTTGTTGTAGGCGCTCGTGTAATCAGTCTGTAGCTTGACCAGATCCGGGTGGCTCAAATATCCCAACACACTTCCTTTACTGACTTTATTTCCCTCAATCACCTTTATGCTAGTCACATTTGCGCCAATTATCGCGGTAATTGCAGCCTCGTTTTGAGGCGGTACTTCCAACTGACCGTTGGCTTCCACCAATGTAGTTAAACTTTTAATGGGCAAACTATCTACTTTCAATTCCATCGCTTCAAACTTTTGTGGCGATAGGTGTAGTTTTTTGCGCTCGAGGCCTGCGTTTGCTTTTTGAGGCTGGTCACCGTTATCGGCAGGAGCTGTCTCATTATACTTTTCGTATCCGCTTTGATCAGTTTTTCCCTCTTTACAAGAACTTAAACTGAATATGACCAAGGCTACGTAAAAAATTGGTTTTATATTGAAATTCATAGCTTTAATATTTATTGTTTTGCGGAATTAAGGAAAAATTCCAGTTCGTATTTTGATCTCAGATAATTGTTAAGTGCATCCCAAGACTTGCTTTGTATGCCTATGGCGTCACGTACCGTTTGAAGGAAAGAGGTATAACTAATACCGCCCTCTTTATAGGCAAAAACCGCCCCGTCCCTTTGTTCTTTGGCAAGCAGAAGTGCTTCTTGTTCATAGTATTTCCACGATTCCTGCCATTTCAGATACTCCTGTTGCAGATCTTGGTATTTTGAATTGAATTGAAGCTTCTTAGCTTTGAAATTTTGTTGCGCAATCTGAGTCTGTATTTTGGCCGATTGCGCGTACCCCAAATCAGGACCGAAAAAAAGCGGAATGGAAATTCCAACTTGAAAACTGAAAAATCCTTTCTGTCCCGCAATTTTTTGTCTTCCATATTGTGCGTTGAATTTTGGAAAAAACGCTTTGGTACTGAGATTACGCTTCGCATCGGCAACCCCGATCTGATGCTCATAATAGTCCAGCATTGGGTGGCTCTTAATCGAATCTTTGCGCTGCAATATGGGCGTATTCATTTCATCGACACTTGTATCTGCAACGGTATAGGGTGTATCGCTCACCAACCAAAGATTTAGTTTTTGCAGATTACCCAGGTAATCCCTATAGGCTTGCATTTTCTGTAGGCTTACCTGCCGGGCTTGATTTGTGGCCGCCAAATATTCCAGCTTCGAGGAAGCTTCTGTCTCATAACGCAACCGTGCCGCCCGTTCAAAATCGCTAAAAATGGAATCGAGTTCCACATACAATTGGTACTTGCGTTTAGAGGTGTAGGCATCACCCCAGGCCTTGCTCACTTCCCGCTCTATTTGAAGGGAGGTAAGGTCGAGTGCTGTTTCGCTTAGCTCAATTTTCTCATTTTGCAGTTTATTTTTGGCACCGATACTGAACACATCGATATTTTGTTGCTGCACCCCAACGATGGTGTAAATACCTTCATCGCCATTGCGACTATCGGGCAACTCTTCGCCACCGGTGAAAATTTGGGTGGTTCCCAAATCCCAAACGGTTTTTTTCCGGGCTTCTTGGTTTTCGATTTCCAGTTGTGCCGCCTTCATTTTGGGATAGTTGGCTTGCGCTTTTTCTACTGCATCTCTTAAAGAAATTGTGGAAAATCCTTGTGCGACTTTCAAGATGTCCTGCTCAGGCGCACTTTGCTGGGGCCTATCCTGCGTTTGAGCACTTGCACTTGCCGGAATGCCCATTGATCCAAGACCCAATAAAATGGCAATCAGTCCAGGGTTTATGGCAGCTTTGCCCGGTTTACCGTAGTTTTTATTCCCGGATTTCTCCACAAAACTGTACAAAACGGGAACAACGATCAGCGTAAGTAAGGTTGCGGTTATCAATCCGCCAATAACTACCGTGGCCAAGGGTCGCTGTACCGAAGCACCAGCTCCGTGGGATAGTGCCATTGGGAAAAATCCCATAATTGCAGCCAATGCGGTTAAAAAAATTGGACGGATTCGTTCTTGTGTACCTATTAGAATACGTTCCTGTATATCCATAACCCCTTCTTTCTTTAATGAATTCAACCTACTGATAAGTACCAGCCCGTTCAATACCGCTACTCCGAAAAGGACGATAAATCCAACGCCTGCCGAGATACTAAAGGGCATTCCACGAACAGCAATGGCAAAAATCCCACCTATAGCCGCCAGTGGTACTGCCATATAAATCATAATCGATTGAGAGAAAGAGCCTAAAGCGAAATACAGTAACAAGAATATAAGTGCCAGGGCAATGGGAACTACAATTGTTAAACGATCTTTTGCGCGTTGCAGATTTTCAAAAGCACCTCCATATTCAATATGGTAGCCGGGCGGCAAGTCTAATTGTGCGTCCATTTTGGTTTGGATATCATTGACCATGGATTCCACATCGCGACCCCGCACGTTAACCCCTACATAAATTCTACGTGAAGTATTGTCCCGGGAAATTTGCATGGGTCCAGGCTGATAACTGATATCGGCCACTTCCTTAATGGGAATCTGATTCCCACCGGGTAAATCGATCAACAGGTTTTTTAGGTTATCAATATCCTTACGGTGTTTTTCATCCAATCGCACCACCATATCAAAGCGTTTTTCGCCCTCAAAAATGACTCCTGCAGTACCTCCCGCAAAGGCGGTACTCACGTACTGATTGAGTTTTTGTATGTTCAGGCCATATTGGGCGACCTTTCTTCGGCTAAAGCGAACAGTCATTTGCGGCAGTCCCGAGGTGGCCTCAAGATTAACATCACCCGCGCCGGGAACGGTTTTGATGATAGCGGCCATTTTTGCGGCCTTTTGGGAAAGCACATCTAGATCTTCTCCATACAGTTTGATGGCCACGTCTTCTCGAACGCCGGTAAGCAGTTCGTTAAATCGCAGTTCCACGGGCTGGCTGAAAACGAAGTTGACACCAGGTACGATCGATAATTTTTCTTTAATTTTTTTAATTAATTCCTCCTTTGTATCTGCGGAAGTCCAATGATCCTTGTTCTTTTCCAGGATAATATAGGTGTCGGCAATGTCCATCGGCATCGGGTCGGTCGGGATATCGGCTACACCAATTCGAGCCACCATAGTTTCCACTTCCTGAAAATTATCTAGTACGATATTCTCGATTGTTTTTGAGGTTTCAATGGATTCACTTAATGAGCTTCCCGGTCTTAATAAGGCCTGCATCGCAATATCGCCTTCATCAATACTAGGGATAAACTCTCCACCCATTTTACTGAAAGTAAATCCGGCACCTAGAAGTAATATAACTGCAATCACTAATACGATTATGCGATGGTTCAAAGATTTCAGGACTATAGGCCGATAGCCTTTATTGATCCGGTTCATCATCCCGTTGCTGAAACCTGAAATTTTATCCTCCACATTATGGAACCAGTTTCTATTTTTTATAGCCGGTCTCATCATAAGTGAAGTAATCACCGGCACGTAGGTTAAACAGAGAATAATGGCACCTAAAACCGCAAATCCAAAGGTAAATGCCATCGGGCGGAACATTTTTCCTTCAATCCCTGTCAAGAATAATATTGGGGTAAATACAATCAGGATGATAACCTGTCCAAAGAAAGCTGAATTCATTACCGTACTACTCGCATCATAGACGACTTCGTCCATTTGTGGCTGGTCGAATTGCTGTTTACCGGCCTTGATTCGCTTTTCAATTTCGTGAACCGTTCCTTCAACAATGATAACAGCCCCATCAACTATAATTCCAAAGTCAATTGCCCCCAAGGACATCAGGTTTGCCCAAACACCAAAAGCTTTCATCAAAATAAAGGCAAATAGCAGGGAAAGTGGAATTAGAGAAGCAGTGACCAAACCTCCACGAAAACTACCCAGTAGCAGTACCAGCACAAAAATCACAATGAGAGCCCCTTCAATCAGATTTTTCTCGATGGTGGCTGTGGTCCTTCCTATGAGCGCACTACGATCCAAAAAAGGAACGATCTTAAGTCCTTGCGGTAGCGATTTCTGTACTTCTCGTATACGGTCTCTTACCGTATTGACTACTGAATTAGGATTGTCGCCCCGTAACATCAGCACCATACCTCCCACAGCTTCGTGACCATCTTGGGTAAAGGCTCCGTAGCGTACCTGATTTCCAAAATGGACCTTTTCAGCGACGTCTTTTACCAAAATGGGCAGGCCATTTTCGTTTCTGATTACGATCTGTCTAACATCATCTAGCGAACGGACGAGGCCTTCACCACGGATGAAATTGGCCATTTTGTTCTTTTCGATGTAAGCCCCGCCGGTATTTACATTGTTTTCCTGTAGGGCATCAAAGACTTCAGTCATCGTCACATTCATCGCGTTCAGCTTGGCGGGATCGATGGCGATCTCATATTGCTTGATCTTTCCGCCAAAGGCATTGACTTCCACAACACCTTCCGTTAGGGCCAATTGGCGTTTTACGATCCAGTCCTGTTTCGCAGTTCGGTCGGGGAATATTTGTCCTCATAGCCTTCTTCAGCTTTCAAGGTGTATTGATAGATTTCCCCCAATCCGGTTGTAATAGGTCCCATTTCTGGACTGCCAAACTGTTCGGGGATCTCTGATTTGACCTCGTTGAGTTTTTCCCCAACCAATTGACGGGGCAGGTAAGTGCCCATATCCTCCTTAAAAACAATGGTCACCACCGAAAGCCCAAAACGGGAGACAGAGCGTATTTCATTAACACCCGGTAGGTTGGCCATAGCCAATTCAACGGGATAAGTTACAAATTGCTCGATGTCTTCTGTGGCTAGGTTGGGCGACTGAGTAATAATTTGTACCTGATTATTGGTAATGTCGGGTTGAGCACCCAAGTTGATAGTGGACATAGAATACAATCCTACTCCAATCAGGAAAAGTATGAAGAGTCCAACAATAAGCTTATTCCTTATGGAAAAAGCGATGATTTTATTAATCATGAAATTCTACAATTTAATTCAGTTATAGATATATGTAAGCGGCCGATTAAAATTTGATCGGTCAAAAAAGGACGTAGTAATCCTCTAAAAAACTGAACTAAATCCTGGGAGGATCTAAAAGTGATAAAATAGGCTCTTGGCCTATGCTATCTAAGTGAAGAAATATTCTTGAGTATATGGTTGTGTTAAAAAGATTAATGTGTGCCGATGCAAAGTTGACGGTGTGTACATGACAACAATGACAAGTACAAAATGGTGGACATAGGTCTAATAACCTCTCTGACTCTGAATGATCTGTATATACTGCGGAAGCTAATTCTTTTGAAGTTTGAGTTTTAGATGATTCAATTGCATCAGTACATGGTAACACATTTAGTGTTACGATATAAATACAAAAAGCCCAAACGAAAAATCTCATAAAGCAAAGGTATCAAATAACAAGTGCACATGCTGTGCAAATAATAACATCAGAAATTTTTACAAACCATATGCAGCTTATCAAATTGACTATAGTCCGAAAAAAAATTATTTGGAGTCTCGTTGGTAATTATTAATTCCCCTTCTCAAGTTTTAAACCTTCCCTCGTTAGCTTTTTGAATTCCCTTAAGCAGCATCGCTGTACTTCTCTTTTTTTGAAAGCAAAATACCAAGAGTTTGAAGTTAGACGGACAGCATAACCGCTCGTGCCTCGCTTTTATATGTCCTTACTAATTCAAACTCTTGAAAACGTATCAGCAACAAAAAAAGGGAACAGCGATAGGCACTAATGGAAGTAAATCAAAAAAAAATCTTATGAAATCAGTTCAAAACATACAAAAAGAAGCGGAATCAAAAACCTTAAAAACAAAAAAGGGAAACGCTCAGGATAACATAAGTAAATCATTTTTTAAAGGTATAAAAGCAAACTGTCCAAAGGGTTTGGGCAGCATTTTTAATCATCTAAATTTTAGAGTTATGAGTACACTAAGAAATCAAGTTCAATTAATCGGAAACGTAGGGCAAGAGCCTACACTAACGACCCTAGAAAGCGGTAAAAAAGTAGTGCGCTTTTCATTGGCAACCAATGAGTTTTACAAAAATGCTAAAGGTGAAAAAACACAGGATACCCAGTGGCACACCATTGTGGCGTGGGGCAAAACGGCCGAGCTTATTGAGAATTATGCACCCAAGGGCAAAGAACTGGCATTAACCGGAAAACTGAAATCCAGAAGCTATACCGATACTGCTGGGCTTAAGCGCTATGTTACTGAAGTAGAAGCTTCCGAAATTGTATTACTGGGTAGCAAATCCGAGTAAATCACTTAAAAAAGAGGGCGAAGATGTTCCATTATTAACGCCCTCTAATTATTCACTTTAATCTAACTAAAATGAGCGCACAAAGTAAACAATTAATCGAACAGCTACAAGGGTTTTGTGGGAGTACAACTTATTATAAAATACCCCTTGTAAAAGCACGATATACCGAGGGGATTAAATACCTCGCTGACCAAGCCCAATGTCACTGGCTAGTTACGGACACCGCAGTAGTGTGTAAAAGCCTTAAAAACAAGAGCAACTTTATTGTGATTCTTTTTAAACGCAATCCTAAGAGCGTACAAGAGCGAACTCATAAAGAGGCTAAGATCACCTATGCTGATGGCAATGGAACCATTCTATTGGAACAGGAATACGAGTACACCGACTTTCCTTTGGATGAATTACGGCTGTTTTATACAGACGATATGCTGATGCTCCCTAACGAATATTAAATCCTAGAAACTATGGAAACACGTATCAATGAAATAAGTCTTAGTTACCGACCAAAACGCAAGTCGGAGCATTGGCCGCAAATTAGTTCTTCTTCACTGGCTGCCCACGTGATTTATCAGAACTGGGACCAAAACACTATTGCCGTTTATGAATCCTTTAAAATCGTATTGCTTAATAATAGCAACAAAGTAAAAGGTATTTATCAGATATCTGCAGGGGGAATCACAGGCACCTTAGTGGATCTTAGATTACTTTTCGCAGTAGCCTTGAAATCTTTATCCGTAGCACTAATCTTAGTACACAACCACCCGAGTGGTACCCTAAGACCTAGCGAAGCCGATAGGCAATTGACCCGTAAAATAAAAGCAGGTGCCGACTTTTTAGACATCAAAATTTTAGATCATATCATCATCAATCCCACAGGAGACTATTACAGTTTTGCTGATGAAGGGATTTTGTAAAACAGCTAACCGTATCAAAGGCCTCTAACTAGTTAGAGGCCTTTTTTTATGAAATATCGATAAGAGTTTTTTAAAAATAAAGTATCTTTAAAAGGCTGGATCATAGCAACTAAATTATGTAGGTATATCCCTTTTTTGACTTTCGCTGATAACCTACCTATACCATTTTACATACCGGGAATTATTTCCTCGATGCAAGCAATGGACCATTTTATGCAATCGAAAATGGAAGCCGTTAGTTTGAAATTTTGTTCGCCCCGGGCGAACGAAAAGGAAAAGCAAGAGGGTAACCCGCTACGCGAGGTTACAAGACAATCTTATCTGCACCAACCCCAATGAAAATAGGAGGTAAGCGTGTTTTATTAGCGTTGTATTCTAAAGGTCAACCGGGTGTTTTTAATGGAAAAATGCAGTGACCCCAATAAACACCACAAAAAAATCACGGAAAAATGGATAAAGGATATGAAAAAGAGCGGTTTGTCAACTTGAGCATCAAGGAATCTGTAGCACGAGATTTTCGAGTCTTCAGTAAAAAGTTATCCAGATCGCAGTCGATGGCCTTACGAGAAATGCTTGATTTTTTTCAAGTCAATGAACTCTCTCCAAGCGAACGCTTAGGACCCTCAGGAAGAACGATGGAGGCCAACCTTAAAAAGCGCATCAATGCAGTTATTGCCATTATACGCGATATCGAAAAAACACAAACTAAACCTACCAACGCCATGCTGCAGTCCCTTTTTGAATTGGAGCCGGAAAAAGAAAAGCCCCTGATTGTAGAAAAGAAATATGCTCAGGATTCAGAGCAACCTCAGTTTCGAGAAAAACAAAAAGAAGATTAACCTAAAAACGATTCCTATGTACATTAGCATATCACCCCAAAAGCAAGGCGGCAATTACCCGAAAAGTTCTGGTGGGTTTGTAGCTTATCTGGAGAAGGAAAATGAAGAAGGCATCAATATGCAAAAAGAGTTCTTTTTTAATCAGAACCAAGAGCATATCACCCCGGAACAAGTGGTCCAAGCAATAGATCAAAACACAGCCAAACTGAAAGATAAAGAGCCCAAGTTTTATTCTATAACCCTAAGCCCATCACAACGTGAGCTTGGTCTACTTCAAAACAGTAGTGAAGATCTAAAAGCATATACGCGTGCCGTGATGAAGGATTATGTGACTTGTTTTAATCGAGAGCTTGATGGGCGTCCAATCGCCATTAAAGACATTTTGTATTTTGCTAAAGTAGAACATCAGCGTACCTATAAAGGTACAGATATACAAGTTCGAGAGAATCAGCCCTACGCTACAAAAATTCTTAAGCTCCATTCGGAAATTCGAAAGATCAGGCAGGGGAGTGCACAGGGAAAGATTGAAGATCTAGGTAGGGAAATTGCACGCCTGGAACAACAAGCCCCACATCAGCAACAGGGCAAGCGTATCGTTCAAGGTATGCCTAAAGCCGGAAATCAAAGTCATATTCATATTATAGTGAGTAGAAAAGATGCATCCAACACCATCAGCCTTTCTCCGGGAAGTAAATACAAAGCTTCTCAAACTAAAATTAATGGAAGACTCATAAAACGTGGTTTTGACAGGGATGCATTTTATTCCAAAGCCGAAAAATCCTTTGACAGGCTGTTTTCCTATCAACGTAATTATGCAGAATCCTATAAAGCGCGAAAAACCTTTATTAAAAATACCAACGCCTATTTTGCTGCCCTGCTGAAATTACCGGCTAATGAAAAGGCATTGGCATTTAAGCTTATGTCGAAATCGGGTCTGCCTAAGGTCTCCGGTATACCTGTTTCTCAAGCGCAACTAGCACTGCGTATATTTAAGCGGCTTAGACGCGGGGCTGAAGTAGCCATCAAATCAAGTTCCATCGGAATCTAAGACTATGGAATTCGATCAGCTACAGTCGTTCCTTTATTTTGGTATAGCTGCTTGCCTTTGCTTTGTAGTGCTATTCAAGCTTGCCAAATATGCTTTTAGCATTAATGTTGTGCTGGTGCTTGCCCTACTGTACTATCTATCCTCCGAGGTGCCGTGGGTTGATTTGGTTATGTACTTAGGCTGTCCTTTGATGCTGATCAATACTTCACTATATGTTTATTTAGATGCTTCTGAAGATTCTCATAAAATAGACCCGCGTTATACCGTGACCTTCAAAACGAATCAAGGTAAACTTCAATTGCATAATGTTAAACGGGGCGTTTCAATTATTGGAGCTGCTGGTAGTGGTAAAACCGAAAGTGTAGTATATGGATTTTTACAGCATTTCCAAAAAGAAGAGTTTTGCGGGGTGATTCACGATTATAAAAATTTTGAACTTACAGAAATGGCTTATCCACTTTTTAAAAATGGGTCCATTCCATTCAAAATAATTGCTTTCGACAGGATATTTCATAAGGTTAATCCTATTGCTCCGTGCTATTTGGAAAATGAGGAAAGCGTGAACGAAGTGGCCAAAGTGCTTATTGAAAATTTACTGGAACAGCGAGAAAGCGGCGTAAGTGGAACTACTAAGTTTTTTAATGATGCTGCGGAAGGTTTGATCGGTGGGCTCATCTGGAAACTCAAAATGGATTATCCCAACTTATGCACCCTACCGCATCTGATCGCAGTGTATCAATATTTAGATACCGAGAGTCTTATAGGATTTCTAAAAACCAATACAACCTCAAGAGCAATGGCTGATGCCTTTATCAGTGGGAAAGATTCGGAACGGCAGACAGCGGGTGTCAAGAGCACTTTGGCCAATGCGCTCAAACGCATCAGTACCCAAAGCATTTTTATGGTATTGTCTGAAGATGAAGTACCGCTTAATATTAATAGTACATCAAATCCTTGTGTGCTATCCGTAGTCAATAACCCAAAATACGAGGCTGCCTATGCACCGGTTATCGCCACGATTATACATACGATAACCAAACAAATGAGTGTACGCGGACAACGCCCTTCTTTTATGATGATGGAAGAAGCGCCAACCATTCGCTTATTAAATATGCATCGAATACCGGCCACCTTACGCAGTTATGATATTGCAACCCTCTATGTGATGCAAGACAAAATTCAAAACGATATGATGTATGGAGATAAAGCGAGTAGAGCCATACTTAGTAACCTTTCCTACCAGTTTTTTGGCAAAGTCAATGACCCCGATACCGCCAAGTATTATGAGCGCTTTTTTGAGATCATAAAAAACCCAACCAAAAGTATCAGTAAGGCTGCTAATCTTTTTAAATCTGACACCCGAATAACCAAAGGGGAACGGGAAGTCTCTAAACGAAGAGCTGAAATTTTCTTTAAACTTAAACCGGGAGAGTTTATCAGTTTTGCGGATGGTAAGGATAAGAAAGTACAATTCAAACGACCTGATATCTTAGGTGAACTACCTACCCAAAATAAACCTTTCACGACAGAAGAATTGAACGCTAATTTTGAGCGGATTTATAAAGAAATTGAAGCTATATTTCAATAAAAGATTTGTTAGCTGAATTAGGGTGTCAAAACCTTAACTAGCACTATTGGGGTTAAAATAATTAAAGAGGATAGAAGCTAATGGTAGTTTCCCATTAATGACACTTTGGGTGATCTTCCAAGTAGATTTTTTAATAACTGCCTTCAAGGGTTGGTCTACCAGCTCGATCTTATTAAAAACCGCCTTAAGTTGTTCATCCCACAATTTATAGAAAAACAGAAGATCATCAGGATATACTGTTTTTCTTTCATACCCTTCGTCAACGGGTGTGAAAGGCTCTGTGACATTTAAGTAACCGTAATCATCAGTTAGTTCTTCACCCTTCTCGATATCTCGTATAGCAATTTCATAATCATAAGCAGTAGACAGGCAATTGGAATTAAAACTATGATTCACAAAACGGGCATGATCCCAACACAATATGAAGTTACCTTCATTATTTCTATAGGTATAAATGTCTAAAATGTTACGATAGATTGGCTCGAGTGCTTTGTACTGCGATGGCCTGTATACTTTGTCTAGACGGTCTAATACCCACGTAATGGTTCCTGCAGGAATAAACTTTGTGGCTACAACCCCATATCCTTTTTCTTTATTGATAAATTTTAATTCAGTATCTGGATGCATCATAACTTAAACCAGCTTTAGCTATAGGTGTTTAAAGTAATTATTGATTTATATCCTATTTATCCTATGGGGATGAAATATGCTATTAAATTAGGAAATGGATTCTTCTGAATATTGGTTTTAATTATTAATTAACAACATAGTTTCTGGACAGTAATCAAGCAGTAGATTGTACAAGTTATTTTTTAGCCTATCCTAAATGAAGTTGAATAGGGTGCTATCACTCTTAAATAACTTAAGAACTAATGGTGCTGCAATAAGGCTTAAAACTATACCCCAAAAGCTTTAAATATACTGTGTAATTGAAAATTTAATTCAACTAATTCACTGAAAGTTTGTTCTATAGTAGCGCAGTTCAAATGCTTATAAATCCTTTTGCGATATGCACAAGATTAAGAACTCAGACCTCACAAACTGTACTACATCTATCTTACTCTTTTTGAATTTAAAGACTGCTGTAGGAAATTAATTATTTACTATTTGAAGTTATATCTCCTTTATCCATAAGAACTAGCCAAACAATATCAAATTTTCAAATTTTCGCCTCAACCAATGAAATAATTATATGTGCTTATATATTCATTAGTTTAAGAAGGCCGATACGCACGTGTCACTCTACAACTAAAGTTTAGTTAAGCTCTTGAATTCTTTAAAATATTTTAATAAATAATATTAAACTTTATTTAAAGTCATATTTGGAGTGATGTGGAATGGTTTTCATCTACTAATTTTAAAATAAAAACGATATCATGAAAACTTCTCCAAACAGTCATTTTGCTAATTTGATAGCAACAATTCTAAAACGTTATCGCTGCACTGAGTCAGAAAAACAATGGTTATCTACTTTGTCAATAGATCAAATCATACAGATCTCACAGACAGAGTTTGGCGGCTTTGATAAAGTGACCGGTCAGTTTAATCCTGAAATCAAAAGTGGGACGTACAAGGTTAAGATAGATTACAACGATATGAATGAGGGGCGATGTAAACGGGAATACTTGGTTTCTAATCAGATCAATTAAATCTTATAAAATACTAAGTTGTGAAGGGTAATCATCAGCATATTACTAATTATAAAACAGTGCTCTGGGTGTATCGTTTAGACATTGCTGAGTATTATGCTTTAGCACTTAGTGCAACTGATTGCTATCACATACATATTTATAAGCGTTTAGGAGCACTAAAAACAGCAGTTATAGCTAGTATTTGTCATCAAGAGAAAGATATATCCAGTACTAATGAACATTCTGATGTGAATCTTAAAAATCAACTGTATTTTCCAAAACCTACTACAACCAACCACCTACGAAGCTTTGAGGCAAAACAGTTTAATAAAGTAATCCAATTGCTTGAAGGATGCAGTAAGGCTTCAAGAGATACAAGTCCACAATTGCAATCAAATATGCAGCGATTGCAAGGCTTCTTAAATGCTATAAACTAATTGTGTTCTTGTTGATACCAGTAGAATACGGTAAAGCATGGTCGCTTAAAAGATCAATTACACGGTAGCTGCTAGAATTTAGATAAAAACAAACTAAAATTTTTCAATTATGGGTGATAAAAGTAAAAATGATAAAAAAGAGGATAAAAAGGATATAGATAAAGGTCCTATTAAAGATGATCACAAAAACCAATACGGTAGTACTAAAGACCGTAAAAAAAAGAGAAGGGCGTAGATACGCAACTTGCTTATACTCTACGGTAATAAGCAGACTCTTTTCCATTAAATATTGCTTTGCAACTAACCAATCAATCTATAAAAATGACAAAGCCCAAACAATTTCCAGAACAAAGTCAAGAACTTCCAGGAAGTGAAGCTCAAATGAATCCGCAGCCTGAAATAGTTAGAGAAAACTATAAAGGTTCAGAAAAATTAGTGAATAAAATTGCATTGATCACAGGGGGTGATAGTGGAATAGGACGAAGCGTAGCGGTCCATTTTGCAAAAGAAGGTGCTGATGTGGCTATAGTCTATAAATCAGAAACCGAAGATGCTCGAAATACTCAAGAACTCGTAGAAAAAGAAGGTAGAACATGTCTTCTATTAGAAGGAGATGTACGGTCCCAAAAATTTTGCGAACAGGCAGTAGATCGAGTAGCGCGAGAATTGGGACCAATCAATATATTAGTAAATAATGCAGCAGTTCAATTTCCTAAAGACCATATTAGCGAAATTGACCAAGATCAACTTGCAGAAACATTTGAAACTAATATTTATCCTTACTTCTACTTTGCCAAGTATTTAGAAAATAAATTGGTTAAAGGGGATTGTATTATTAATTCGACCTCCGTAACTGCTTATAGAGGGTCATCACATTTAATTGATTATAGCAGCACCAAAGGCGCTATTACTACTTTTACACGCTCATTGAGTAAAGCCTGGGCAAAGAAAGGAATTCGAGTAAATGGTGTTGCTCCGGGACCTATTTGGACTCCCTTAATTCCGGCGACCTTTGATGAGGTGGCTCAATTTGGACAAGACGTACCCTTAGGCAGAGCAGGCCAGCCGAGTGAAGTGGCTCCAGCTTATGTATTTTTAGCATCGCAGGATGCTAGCTACATCACCGGGCAAATCATACATGTGAATGGGGGAGAGGTAGTGGGTGCGTAATACGCCTCCAAAAATATCTAAATAAAAAGGCTGTCAATGACAGCCTTTTTTTTATGGAATAATTGGATAAGCTAAACGGCAATACCTTCAACCTTATCTTTACGCTCCCAGTTTCTGTGTTGCGCTATTGCATCGATAAATGCTTTTGGCTTAGCATCTATAAATACGGCTTTATCTTTGTCATAGTGTTTATATGCACTGTGTTTTAGAAGTGCTTCGCCTTCGCCCAAAGCAGCAACAGCTTTACAATGTTTCAAAGCTTCATTGACAAACTTTTGAAATTTAGCTTTTGCTTGCAAGCTTTTAACTGCTTTTTGACCTCCGGTAATTAATACGGCGTCAAAAAGCACACTTTCTGTTGTTAAAATGGCGGCATCAACCTCGTGTTTCATACCTTGATCACAAGTTATCGAACCTCCGTGCGGTGCTAATATTTTAACCATTGCTCCAGCTTGCTCTAAAGCAGTTTTGTAAGGTTCAAAACGTTTCATATCGAACTGGTCTGCAGCTAAAAATGCTATTTGTCGTGTTGCAATACTGTCAAATTTAGTATTGGCTTGACTTAAACTTGAATCTTTATCTAGATATTGTTTTTTAGAATTAGGCTGAAATTTTTCAATGTCTGCATCTGCACCAATCGCTTGATTGACGGGTTCATCTATTTTCTTCGGTACGGTCAATCCTAAGCCGTCAGCAACTTTCTTGGCTAATTCTTGGTCAATCTGGTTGATGATCCATAACATACGCTCTTGAATATGTTTATGATTGCATTTACCAAGTTCAAAAGTATAGGCATCAACTACGTGTTGTTGCTCCCAAGAAGATAAACTGCGGTAGAAAAGAGCAGGTTGAGAGTAGTGATCACTAAAGCTGGCACTGCGTCCTCGTATCTTGTGCGCATCAATACGCTCTTGGTGGTGTGTGTATCCGCCTTCAGCCATTTTAGCCAAATGCGGACAACCCATACTTAGGGAATTAGGAAAGTACGCAGTTTGACCTTTAGGGATTTCGGTTTGCATATGTCCATCCCTTTGATTGTTATGATGTGGTGCTACCGAACGATTGATGGGAATTTGATGAAAATTAGGACTTCCGAGTCGCGATAATTGGGTGTCTCTGTATGAGAACAAACGTCCTTGTAATAACGGATCATTAGTAAAATCGATACCAGGGATTATATGACCTGGAAGAAAAGCTACTTGCTCGGTTTCTGCAAAGAAATTTTCAGGATTTTTGTTTAAGGTCATTTTCCCAATTATTTCTACCGGAACCAATTCTTCTGGAATCAATTTGGTAGGGTCGAGCAGGTCAAAATTATATTTGTGCTCATCTTCTTCTGGAACCACTTGAATTCCAAACTCCCATTCAGGATATTGACCGGCCTCGATAGCTTCCCATAGATCTCGACGGTGAAAATCTGAATCAGCACCATTAATTTTAACAGCTTCATCCCAAGTTACGGAATGAACTCCTAGCACTGGTTTCCAATGAAACTTCACAAAATGAGATTTACCGTCTTTATTTATAAATCTAAACGTGTGAATACCAAAACCTTCCATCATACGGTAGCTTCGAGGAATGGCTCGATCACTCATTACCCAAATATGATTGTGTAAGGTTTCAGTCGCCCTAGAAACAAAATCGTAAAACGTATCGTGCGCCGAAGCTGCTTGAGGAATTTCATTATTGGGTTCTGGTTTTACCGAATGAATTAAGTCAGGAAATTTCATCGCATCCTGAATAAAGAAAATGGGCATATTATTTCCAACTAAATCCCAAGTTCCTTCATCAGTATAAAATTTTACAGCAAAACCTCGTACATCGCGAGCTAAGTCTGGAGAACCCTTAGAGCCTGCGACGGTAGAGAATCTTACAAACACAGGAGTTTTGCGTTTAGTATCGGTAAAAAGTCCGGCCTTGGTATACTTCTCTATACTCTTATAGAGTTCAAAATACCCGTGAGCTCCGCTACCGCGTGCGTGAACAATTCGTTCTGGAATTCGCTCATGATCAAAACTGGTGATTTTTTCGCGTAATAAGAAATCTTCCAGTAGCGTAGGACCACGTTCTCCGGCCTTTAGTGAATTATTTGTGTCATTGACTTTAAGCCCTTGGTTGGTGGTCATGACCTGATCCTGATAATCCTTGGTGGATTGCTCGAGTTGATCAATTTTTTTTGATTTAAACTCGTTAGTTTGCTTTTTACTCATAGCATCAATATTGGTTAGTAACTGTTTAAAATTAGACAGTTGCATCAATACATATGCTATCTAAAAGGTTAAAGTATTTTTATAGATTAATTAAAATTATCTTAAATCATAAGGTTGCAATAGTAACTCATAATAAAGCTAAGGCAGTAGCTGCAAAAAGAATATGTGCGATCAATAAATTGAGGTAATAACGTTGTCTGTCAAAAGTTTCTGAAGGCTTGGAAAACCAAAAAAGAAGTATCCACATCAAGATTCCTAAACCACCTTCTAACCCTCCGAATATTAAAATTTCTAAATACTGAGGAAACGAAAAATAGTTCCTAAGCAGATCGATTAAGTATAGAAAACCAATTCCGGTAATATAATGGGTGATCCATCCGTAAGGGGAACGCCAGCCATCTCTTTTAAAAAGCAGTCGGTTTAGCCAATAAGGTTCCACTAAATTTTGATGCACTAAACAACTAAAGCCATAGCTGAATAAAGTCATTACTGTAGTACTTGCTAAGGTGATCAAAAATAAGGAGACGATATTCATAACTAGGTTTGTTTTTCTTCCTCTTCAATTTCCTCCTCAGATATCAGGTAGTGATCCTTACCCAAACCTACAATTGTTATAATATTGGTGACAGTGGTATAGAGTAAGAGCACAACAGTAACCATCATACCGCTTAGTAAAGAGGATGAAAAGAGTGTTGCCCAATAAATATATTTAAACCAAAAGGTGGGTACTTGCTCAGATTCAGTAATTGGAATATTAAAAATCTGAAAAAGCACTAAGGCAAAAATAAATAGTACAGTATCTAATTTTGCAATATTCGCGACCTGCTTATAATGTGCTTTTTTTAATGTAGATCTTGAACTTGTGCTGATACCCAGGAGCGTGAGCAATAAGGTTAAAATGGTAGCAGAGCCCAAAACGATAGTATTACACAACATATTAATACCAGAAAGAGAGGCTTCAATAAGCACTTTACCTTCATAACCGCTTATATTTCCTAATACAAAAACTGCAACTAAAAGAAATACAAAGGTGATAAAACCACCCATTAGAGCACGTTTGTTTGTACTGATAAAGTTTTTCATCTTGTATATGATTTATCATATTTCAATTTGGTGTAAACCATCATTCCATTAAATAGAAAAGACAGCCCATTGGTTATAATAATAGGCCAATCTTCTTTGAGTATGCCATAGATGGTCCAAGACCCTACACCTATTAATAGGCACATAAACATAGGTAAGGATATATCTTTGGCAGATTTAGTGCGTAACACTTTATACACCTGAGGGAGTACTGCTATTGTCGTAAAAATGCTAGCTGTCGTTCCTACAATTGTTTCCATGACCTTGTCTAATATTCCTGATCAAAATTCTTAAATTGATAATCTTCTTGGTACTCAGCAATGCTTAAATTTTGAGCACGCTCAAACAAATGGGCTTCAGTTTCAAAGAAATGCATCATATAACCAGCGGTATTCACAAATAGGACTGCATCTCCAATTTCGGGAAGCTGTGGTAACATGATTTTGCGTTTCAATAAAATATCCCGCTCCAGACAATAGGCTCCAGTAAAATATACAGGAACAGATTCAGCATTAGATTTTTGATGTTTATAGCTTACAAAAGGATCTAAAAGAAAATCGGCACTTGAACTTTTTAATTGGGACATATTCATTTCCAAACCTACAAGGTGATTTCCTTCTGCATCTATTTTGCGATGCGCTACACGGGCTACGGTAATTCCTACTTGATCCAGTAAACTACGCCCCGGTTCTAGACGTAATTCAATACTATTAGCTTGCAGTCGTTGAACAACAGTTTTATTATTTTGATTAGGCGTTTCCAAAATTTCTTTGAGAAAATTAGCCTTAGTATTCTCGTTGTAATATGGGTACGTTTGCAAATGTCCTTCGAGTTCCCCGTTGCGCATAGTAAAACCTAGACCGTCGTTATTGTAAGTAATAGAAGGATGCTGTTCTAAGACAGCCTGTTTTAATACGTGTTGAAACCCATCCCATTCTTGTTGAGATTGCAGATAGTTCATCAATATTCCTCCACCTATATCAATAAAAGAAATAGGTAATTCAAGAGGTTTCAATATTTCGATAAGATCTAGGGTTTGATGAAGCGCTGTTCCACGTTGAGCGGTACTATAACCATCTAAATGAAAATGAAAACCCTCTAAACGAATTTTACCTAAAACTGTAGCATCTTTAAAGTAACGCTCTATAAATTGAGTAACGGCTGTGATATCAAACCCGAAACGACTTTTTAATTGAGAACCTTGAAAATCAAATCCTGAAATGCGTATACCAATTTTTACTTTTTTATTAAGTTGAGTAGAGAGCGCCAGAACCTGATCGAATTCATCTTGATTATCTATGATAAGTAAAACCTCTTGCTCAATAGCAGTTTGCAACAATTTTTTATTCTTAATGGCAGCAGTAGAGATAAGTTTGTCTGAGCTGATATTAAGATCTAAACATTGTTGAAGTTCGGGGTAGCTGGCGGTATCAATACCTATATTCATTTGGGCTGCGGCAGGGATGAGATTCTTAAATTTATTTGCTTTTCTGGCAAAAAACAATTGATACTTGATCTGATGGGTATCTAAAATTTTCTGATACTCTTCTATATTTTCTTGAAATGCTTTTAAATGATGCAGATTTATTGGCGAACCATATGCCTCTAAGAGGTGCTCTAGAAGGTCAAAATTGCCTATAAGTTGATGCATCCATTGAGAAGTAATAGGAGTTAGTGCAGGTAAATTAGGATTCATAAGTAAGGTTGTAATTTTTGATTTCTTGAACGTTTTTTACAGTGTTACGCGCCCAGGCACTTGACGTATCGTTATGTGCTCTAGAAAGCGAGTCATTATCAAATAGTATATGTTCTGTGGGGGTACCATATAAAACGATGTTTTTTTCTATGGCTCCGGATGATGAAATTGGGTGCCCTTCAATGGTGCAATGTAAATCTATCCAATCTTGCTCTTGAGGGGAAGAGAACAAAGAGGTCGTGCTATTTCCATTAAAAAGTATTGCGGATGATTTGGTGAATTTACGGGGTATTCGCGCATCAATCATAAAGTCTGCATCCTGCTTACGATCATTTAATGTAACCGTCCACCCACGTTTGGTAGATACTGTACTCGGATGTCTTGCAAATGAAAAATTGAGAATTCCGGCCTGATGCAGGGCCAGCATTTTTTTAATATTTTCAATTGGAGGCCCATATGCAATCCGGTTGAAAAGTCCGAAATAAGTATCTTGAAACCGTTTTCTTGATTTAGAAGTTAGAAGTGCTGTTTGGTAAAGTCTATTGAACTCTTTAGAAAGACTCCTCCACGCACTTGCTGCAGCTACCCATGGACTTTGCGCTTGATCTAATTCTTTAATCCAAAAATTCCAATAGTTTTCAGGTGAATTAGCATAATCTAGATTAGAATGTGCTTCGGGGTAGAGGAGTTCATCTGCCTTAAAGGGAGCTATTGCTAAATTCAATCTATGAAAATCAGTCTTTGCTGCGTTAAAGTGTGCTACATCAGAAGGTGTATACTCAAACCCATACATTTTAAAAAGCATCTGATAATACGCTGATTCAATGTCTAGTTTGATCCAAGGCAGTATGTCCCTTTCAAAATCAACACGAGTATGCGAATTTAAAATTGAATCGATCTTATTTTTTAGAAAATGACTAGTTGAATTTAGCATATCTGCTTGATCCCCTCTTGGTACAATAGGAATACCAGAACGTGAATATGCAATTATCAATGCCGGCTCATTTCCAGATTTTAAATAATCGAAAGCCCCTGATGTATTTTTTTTAAATACCCCTCGACGCCCTTCAGTCAACTCAAGAATGGCATCTATGGCTGTAAGTCCCATACCCTTACACAACACGGTGGATTGAGGGGGAATAGGATTAAGGTTTTCGCAAAGTGGATAGACAAAGGGGATATAGCATTGTGATTCTTTCTTTTGCTGCTTACAGCTTTGAATTGCAGGGCTGTGGCCTGTTGTAATTAAAAGCGATTGAAAATGTATATCCTTGCAACAAGTGTTTTCTGTCAGCAATTTATAACCCTCTGTTTCTTTCAGGATATCAGTGACACAAGTAGTGTGTAGTTGAATATTAATTTTAATACGTGCAGCGCTAAGAATACGTTCAAAATAATACTGTAAATACCTTCCCACTACTGCTCTAGGAGCTACCTGTGAATCAACTTGCTCTTTAGGGAGATTATACGTTGAACTTAACCAATCACTAAAAGATTGAATAGGGATAAGCGGTTGCAAGGCATTTGAAGGACTACAAGAAATATATTTATTGGGATAGTTCATCAAAAGATATTCGGGCTGATTAGGATCATAGATCCACCCACTTGCAAAATTTTCAGTTTCGTTGAACAAATGAATAGTTATAGCACTACAATTATCGCAACGATCAAGTTCAGCTACGAGCCTTTCAAATCCATAAAAGCCTTTAGGTCCTAAACCTATGATTCCTATGTGAAAATCAGCGAACTCCATTATTTTAGATGACTTTGAACCCAGTTTTGATTATAAAGCGTATCAAGATAACGCTCTCCTCGATCGCAAAGAATTAATACGCTTTTACTATTCTCAGGCAGCTGCTGCTGTAATTTTAAAAAGGCGCTTAAGACTGCTCCTGAAGAACCGCCAGCAAGAATACCTTCGGTATCTAAAAGCTTATGACATCCTTCAACACATTCCATATCTGAGATATGACACGCACTTTCAATAGCTTCTCTTCTCAAAAAATGGGAGGGTAGTCCTGCACCATGGCCTGGAATATGACGTTCTTGAGGTTTATGACCAAAAAGAACGCTTCCGACCGCATCTACCGCAATCATCTTTGTATTCAGTCCGTGCGCTTGAATGTAATTGGCACACCCCATCAGGGTACCGCAAGTGCTGGTTGCGGCGAAAACATAATCTACTTCCGGTAGCTCTTGATATATTTCTCGCATCGTACGATGATGCGCTTTCGGATTGGATTCATTTTGATATTGATTCGTCCATACCGAATTCGGGATTTCCAGAAGTAACTCCTGAATTCGAGCAAGTCGTGCCCCCAGATAGCCGCCATTAGCAATAGGTTTTTTTACTTTATTGATTTTAGCCCCATATGCGTTTAATATCTTCAATGTATGCGGATTGGCTTTTGGATCAACTACGATAATCAGAGGTATGTTATAATAACAACATACTTGTGCCAAACCTACAGCCATATTTCCGCTACTACTCTCAATCAAGGTAGTATCTTTTGTAAAATGACCTTTGCGAATTCCTTCTTCAACTATTGCTAAACTAGTGCGATCTTTAATACTTCCACCAGGATTGGCCATTTCCATTTTAGCGTAAACTTCACGACCTGTAATAGAAGATAGTCGCTTGAGGTGTATGAGTGGAGTGTTCCCGATAGTATCAAGCACGGAGGATTTCTCAATTCGACGTAGGGGCTGTGTGGGCAATTGCGTGTACATAGGAATTATGGTTAGTTATATGGTTGTTTACTTAAAATTATATTTCGCATATTTTGTGAACTAGCAGAATAACAAAAATTAACATTAACCCGTTAAAATGCTCTAAAACCTAGAATTAGCAATCATTAAGAACTTTAATGTTTATAATTTCTAGCAATAATTATTAAAATGGAATGTATATGGAAAATTGGCTTGTTGTTTCAGAGACTACAATAATCAAAGTGGTACTGTCAGTAATTTCTATTTTTACTGTGATGATTGTAATTACGCGTATCAATGGACTGCGTACATTTGCCAAAATGTCGAGTTTTGATTTTGCTGCGACCATTGCGATTGGTTCCGTACTCGCCTCAATTGTTTTAAATACAAATCAATCACTAGTTAAGGGGACAATTGCGCTCGCTTGTATTGTGGCTTTTCAGAGTATTTTTTCGTGGTTAAGGCGAAAATCGAAAACGATGCAACATTTAATATCTAACGATCCTGTGGTATTAATGTATCAAGGAGAGATTTTCTACGAAAATTTAAAGAAAACTAATGTTGGTGAAGATGACCTTATTGCTAAATTGAGAGAGGCCAACGCATTAAATTTTAAAGAAGTGTATGCCGTAATTTTAGAAACTACAGGTGATATGTCTGTATTACACGGACCCGATCATCAAAGCATCGATAAAAAAATTTTAAAGGGAATAAAAGGTTGGCCTACTTCTAGTTCTGATGATACTGTAGCTAAGCCAAATAAAAATTCAAATTTGTAGGAAGCCTTATAAGTTACCGATTAAGTCCTCAATGTTTTATTAGTTGACGAAAAGTCAAACTTATACGAGGGGTTGTAACCTTTTTAGTTTTGGAAATGTTGTGTTTCCAAAACTGTTGTGTTTCATCTTTCATCACTAACAGACTCCCAGCGTGCAGCTCAAAACTCACTTTATTTTTGGTTTCATTATGCTTCAGATTGAATTTGCGTGTAGCTCCAAAACTTAAGGTTGCAATAGTACCGTTTGCAACCAAATCACGCTCATCATCACTATGCCATCCCATAGCAGTAGTTCCATCAGGGTAATAGTTTAATAAACAACTGTTAAATGTTTCGTGAAGCTGATCTTCCAATTTGGCTTTCAAATTCAGCAAATCTTGATTCCATATTTCGCACTGGCGCTTGGTACCTGAATAGGTATAAGTTAAGCCTGAATCTCCAAATAAAGCAGTTTTTCTTTGGGTGTAAATTGTCTTACCAAAAATTACAACTCGATCAGATTGCCAAGGAATTGTATTGGAGAAAACATCCATATAATATGCTTGCATTGTGACGTCAATGAATGAAGGATCAAATGCCACGCAACCATCATAAGGCAATAGGTTTTCTGTTTTATTTCTTGGAAGCATATTGGAATCTGAATTTACATAGTTTGATTTAAAGTTTAAAGAAAGGGCAACCTATAATTTAGAAAATCCTAAGCTTTTAAACCTAGAGATAAGTTTAGCATTATAAAAAATTTAGACAAAGAATAATAGAAATGTAGAAACAACCAGGTTTAGCCTTTGCTATTGAAGATAAAAAAGGGAATAATATAGTTTAACCTATAAAAACAAAGCCCCGTCATCATTATGATTATGGGGCTTTTTGCGGAGAAAGAGGGATTCGAACCCCCGGAGGTGTGACCCTCAACGGTTTTCAAGACCGCCGCATTCGACCACTCTGCCATTTCTCCAAATAAGGAATCGGTTTTGCCGCATTGACCTCCCGATAGCTATCGGGACTGCCATTTCTCCTTGAGTGTCTCATCAGCTATTTGCTGATTGCGGGTGCAAATATAGAAACATTTTTCTATTTGACAATGCACTTTTTTAAGGATTTTTTCGCTTAATTGTTTTTTCCGGTGATGGGGATTTTATCTCCCTTAAAATGAGGCTCTTTATTGATCAAAAGTTCGACCCAGGCTTTTACATTTGCTGCAACTTCTCTAAATCTGTTGCGGGATTCCAACTCATATTCGCGGCGATCACCGTTGTAACCATAAAAATTAAGGTTCATACGACGGGCAATGTAAACAGCTCGCGGCAGGTGAAAACGCTGTGATACAACAATTGCATTATCTACCTCAAAAATATAGGATGCGCGGTACACCGAATCATAGGTATCAAACCCGGCAAAATCCATAAAAATATCTTCCTCTGGAACGCCGCGATCTAAAAGGTAGTTCTTCATAGCAACGGGTTCATTGTAATTGGTTGTTCGGTTGTCACCAGAAACCAGAAAGCGTTTTATTTTTCCGCGTTTGTAGAGTAGTAGGGCAGACTCAACACGGTCTCTAAGCATTGTAGATAGTTCGCCATTACGTCGCACGCTGGCGCCCAAAACAAGACCGGTATAGGTCTCAGGCAATGCATCTACCGAATCATAAATATAGGCTTCGGTTTCGTCATTGATATGATAGGCGAGAAAAGAGGTGAGCAGTAAGATCAATAATCCAAATAGGACTAGATAGCGCAACACACGTAAAGCAAGTAATTTCTTAATCGGCATAAATAAAAAGCATAGCAACTTCTAGACTGTAAACTTATCATTTGTTTTAATGCAAACGTAATCTAGAGGTAACAACGTATGTAATAAATGAGGTAAAGTCTCTTAAATAGTTGAGATTTTTAATGGTTAGATAAGAATTCCTTAGCTTTTTATAAGCCAAGAGCAAAAGTAAGACAGTATCTTTACAAAAAATTGTACCCAAATGAATGTGATCTCCAGTCTAAAATGGCGCTACGCAACTAAAAAATTCGATGATTCCAAAATCCTTTCGGAGGATAAGCTTGATATCTTAAAGGAAGCATTTAACCTTACAGCGACGTCTTACGGATTGCAACCGGTGCGTTTGGTAGTAATTTCAAATAAAACACTTCAGCAGCGCTTAAAAGAAGCCGCAATGAATCAAAGTCAGGTGCTAGATGCCTCTCACGTATTAGTAATTTGCGTTGAGCGTAAAGTTGAAGCACCTTTTGTAACTAACTATTTTGACAGGGTGAAAGAAGTGCGGGAAACTCCCGATGCCATTCTCAAACCCTTTAGAGAAATGCTAGAGCAAAAATTTGATAAACAGCCTAAGGCTGATACTCGGGAATGGGCTATTCGTCAGGCTTATTTAACTTTAGGGAACTTACTCACCGTTTGTGCATTAGAAAAGATAGATGCCTGCCCTATGGAAGGCTTTGAACCAGAAAAATTTGACGAAATCCTCGAACTCAAAAAACACAATCTTGCTTCTGCTTTAGTGTTGCCTGTGGGATACCGCGCCACTGACGATATGTTTGCCGATTTCAAAAAGGTGCGCCGTCCTCAAAAGGAAACTATAATCCATTTATGATTGATAAAACCTGTTAATCATAATTGGTTCTAAAATGGGCATATTGTATTGATAGGGATCTTCGTGATCTAAATAGCGCATTTTGTATTCAAAAGAATCGTCAGGCTTTAAAATGGGCATTAATGGTTTAAATCCGTTGGGTTTTTGCTGAAGGAATTCAAAAGCTTCAAACCTGTTTTCAAAATCATTTAAATCAGAAATTGAAAAATCCTGTTCATTCAGATTTAAAGGTTGATTAGTGACCAAAGAATCAGGCTCGGTCAGATGCATTTGAGATGCTATCTGGGCTTGCATAAAACTTCCGAAGCCAAAAATGAGTAAAACTGAAGCGTAACGTTGTGTTCTCATAAAATCGTTTTTTGAATGCTTGATATTCAAAATACGAAAAAAGAGAAGCGGAGTGACAGTTCTTTCTGAAAATTAAGCGTTTAATAATGTACGCGATCGGCAATTTCAAGTCCGTAGCCTATCATACCTACGCGTTTGTGCTCCTCACTGTTGGATAACAATTTGATCTTAGAAATACCTAAATCGTGTAAAATCTGCGCACCAATACCAAAATCCTTCAAATCCATTTTAGGATGTGGATTGGGTTGGCGTCCTGATTCTTGACGTTCTTTTAGATCAGCAAGACGATACAAAAGTTTACTTGCAAAGTTTTCCTGATTGATGAACACCACAGCGCCCTTTCCTTCTTTATTGATCACTTCAAAAATCTGATCCAGTTTGGTGTCCGGTTGTTCGGTAAGTGTGCTTAGGATATCATTGTTCACAAAAGTCGAATTTACGCGCACAAGCACCGGCTCATCATTAACCCAGGTGCCTTTGGTAAGCGCAATATGAATTTGGTCATTTGTGGTTTGCTGGTACGCACGAAGTCTAAATTCACCATAATGCGTTTGAATCGTAAAATCTTCTTTCTTAACAATCAGCGAATCGTGCTGCATGCGATAGGCAACCAGATCAGCAATAGAAACGATTTTTAGATCAAATTTTTTAGCGATCTCAGCAAGTTGAGGCAATCTAGCCATCGTCCCATCTTCATTCATCACTTCGACGATCACCCCGGCAGGAGCAAAACCTGCTAAACGGGCAAAATCAATTGCAGCTTCGGTGTGACCGGTTCTTCGTAAAACGCCGCCTTCTTTGGCTTTTAACGGAAAAATATGTCCGGGTTTTGTGAAATCCCAGGGTTTCATTTCAGGATTGGTAAAGGCTTTAACCGCTTTTGCCCGATCTAAAGCACTTATACCTGTGGTAACGCCGTGACCTTTTAAATCAACCGAAACCGTAAATGCAGTTTCCATAGGGTCGCTATTGGTGCCTACCATCATTTCGAGTTTCAGTTCTTTACAACGTTCTTCAGTAATAGGTGCGCAAATAAGGCCACGGCCGTGCGTCGCCATAAAGTTTATAGTTTCGGCAGTAACCATTTCAGAGGCAGCTAGAAAATCACCTTCATTTTCCCGATCTTCATCGTCAACAACAATGATTACTTTTCCCTTTTTGATATCTTCTATCGCTTCAGGAATGGTATTTAATTGTATTTCTTTGGTAAGCGTTTGCGCTGCCATAATTGAATTTTTAATGGTAAAAGAATGCTAACTCTATTTTTAAAAATCGAAGCATTTCCTATCAATTTATACATCGTTAGGCGCTAACTTAACGATAACGTAAAGGTACGATTTAGGTTGCTTTTAATTGGCACCGCCAAAGGGTTTAATACTTCGTCCCGATAGCTATCGGGATGCCTCGAAATTGAATATTTGTTTCTAACTATTGCCTCATAGCCTTACCCTGAGGTAGTTTACTGAAAATATCAAGCAAAATTAATACTGCTTAAATGTTTTTGTGTAAGGTTTCTGCTGCTTCTTTAAAAGTCGAAGAGTAGCCGTACGCTTTGTAGTTAGCGATTATATCTTCTAATTCCTGTTTCGTTTTTGTTTTAAGAATCGCTTTTTCTGAATTGCTTAGATTGAAATCAGCCAGCGGTTGCTCAGGATCAACTTTTTGATCTTTTTTCTTTTGGAATAATTTTTTAACCGGATCTAAAAATCCGTCAAGGTCAAAGAGTCCTTGATCAGTTGTAGCTCTATAGGTTAAATAAACGCCTAACGGAAATAGAATTAAGGTGCTTAACCAACTTGCCAACCAAGCGGCAACGCTGCCATCCTCGGCGCTGTTTTTGGCGAAAATTCCAATGAAATGATAGGTGAGGAAGAGCACTACTCCCACAACAATAGGAAGTCCAAGACCACCTTTTCTGATAATTGCACCTAGCGGAGCCCCCACAAAAAACAAGATTACGCAACCAAAGGCTAGCACAAACTTCTCATGCAGTGCGATCTCATATTTGCTCAAGGTTTTCACCTTAACCGAATTATCGGTTTTTCGATTTTTAATAGAAGTGATGGTGTTCTTAACCGTGGTTTTTGCATAATCTAACACTTGAATTTGCTCAGAAAACTCAAAATTTTCAATAAGATCAGGATTGAGCGTTCGCGTAGTATCCCGCGGAATATTCTTAAGATATGAAGTGTCTAGTTTGCGCAACTGCATTTCGCGTACCTGAGCTTTTCCTAACGAAGCTAGATAGGTGTTGTAATTTTTAGAAATGTCAACCAGCGTATCATTAAGCTGCTTCACCGTAAGCATAGTGTACGCATTGTCTATACTCTTTTCATCCATATCTACATTATCAATCTCAGAAAGGTCAATATTGATCGTGTAGGTCTCAAAATAACTTTTGACGAAAGGTTCGCGTTTTTGTTTTCTAAAATCTTTTTGCTCGACCTCGTCATAGTAATTTCCGTCAATCAGTTTTAAAGAAAGCACGTTGTCGCCCTCAGCACTAATGAGTTCGCCTTCACGTGCTTTGATCACCGTGTAATTACCCACGCGGCTGGGATCTTTTTGGTAGATGATCACATCTTTTAAAAACTGACCTTTGTCTCCTTGTTTATCGGCGACTTTCATCACATAATCTTCACCAATCGTGGTGTATTGCCCTTTTGTGATCGCCATCGCAGGTTTTACCTGAGCGATGTTTCGGCGGAGATTAAGCGACTCAAACTCTGCAGCAGGAATCACATAGTTTGCAAACAAAAAGGAGATTCCTGCCAGAGCTAAAATGAAAATTGTGAGACTGCGCATAGCGCGCTGTAAAGAGATTCCGGTAGATTTCATCGCGGCAAACTCATAATTCTCAGCAAAGTTTCCGAAGGTCATAATACTGGTAAGCAAAACCGTTAATGGCAGTACCAGCGTAACCAGGCGGGGAGAGAAATAGAGCAGGAATTTTACGATGATCACGAGATCAAGATCTTTGCCGGCCAGCTCTTTTATATAAAGCCATACCGTCTGAAGCACAAATATGAACATCAAAATGATGAACGTGCTTAAAAAATTCTTGATAAACGTGAGTAGTATGTACCGGTCAAGGATCTTCAAGAGAAAACTAGTCTAAATTATTGATGTAATAATCTCCGTATTTTGAAGCGTCAAAGGTAAAAAGATTACCCGGTAAAGGTTGGTCTGTCTTAAACGAGTTGACCGTAATGGTGATCTTACTTCCGTTGTTTTGGGTCATAATCAAGCGATAAATGTGCTTGGTTTGTGCGTCAACACCCAATAAAGCCGATTTTAATTCGCTGTTGGAATCCATGGGCGTAAGCTTCACATATTGAATTTTTCGACCATTTACATTTTGCTCAATATCCCATTTATAAGTGTACCCCTCGTTGAAAAACGTAAGCATTTTAGACGGCGTAATAGCATCGTCATCTCCCGGATCTTGAGTAGAAATGGTGATCTCTTCATCTTCAGGAACGATAGTGTATAATTTTTTACCATCATACATCTGCGTAGTTCCCATCAGGTTTAATTTGTATTTATCACCATCTAAGGTCACATCACCACGCGTTTCCTGATTGATTCCGGCGGCATCATTAGACAAGCCGTACTTAAAATCAATAAACATATTGTCATAGGTTTTTACCTTAGCAGAAACCTGATCTAGAAGTTTTTTAGCTTTAGCATCTTGCGCAAATGCACTGCTTACAGAAACCAATGCAATTAGGGCAAGCGTAAAAATCTTTATTTTAGAAAAATTCATGTTATTCATTGTTTAATTGTTGATGTAATGCATTCATATCAGACACGAGTACCTGTCTTGCTTTACTACCTTCAAACGGACCAACAATACCGGCAGCTTCTAGCTGATCTATAATTCTACCGGCACGGTTATATCCTAATTTTAATTTTCGTTGTAATAAAGACGCGCTTCCTTGTTGCGCTGTTACAATAACTTCGGCAGCTTCCATAAACAAGGCATCCCGGTCGCTTGCATCTATATCAAGACTTGTGCCACCTTCTTCACCTACGTATTCAGGAAGTTGATGTGCCTCAGGATACGCTTTCTGCGAGCCGATAAAATCTGTGATTTTTTCAACTTCAGGAGTGTCTACAAATGCGCACTGCACACGTATTAAACTATTTCCTTGGGTAAACAGCATATCACCTCGACCTATTAATTGATCTGCACCCTGACTGTCAAGAATGGTACGCGAGTCAATCTTTGATGTCACTCTAAAGGCAATTCTGGCAGGGAAATTGGCTTTAATGATCCCCGTGATCACATTCACCGAAGGTCTTTGGGTGGCTACAATCAAGTGAATACCAATAGCCCGAGCCAACTGTGCAAGACGTGCAATAGGTGTTTCAACTTCTTTACCGGCGGTCATAATTAAATCGGCAAACTCGTCAATTACCAAAACGATATACGGCAGAAATTTATGTCCGTCGTTAGGATTGAGTTTGCGTCGCTTAAACTTGGCGTTGTATTCTTTAATGTTACGCGCCATCGCATCTTTGAGCAGGTCGTAACGTTTATCCATCTCAATACACAACGAGTTGAGCGTATTGATCACTTTAGTATTATCAGTGATGATCGCATCTTCAGAATCTGGTAATTTCGCCAGATAATGGCGTTCTATTTTATTGAATAAGGTAAGTTCAACTTTTTTAGGATCAACCAATACAAACTTTACTTCCGCAGGATGCTTTTTGTACAATAACGAAGTAAGAATTGCATTCAGCCCTACCGATTTACCCTGGCCGGTAGCACCCGCCATAAGTAAGTGCGGCATTTTTGCCAAATCGACCACAAAGGTTTCGTTAGAAATGGTTTTACCCAACGTAAGCGGGAGTTCCATTTCTGCATTTTGAAACTTAGGTGAAGCGATCGCGGAACGCATAGAAACGATACGCGCATTCTTATTAGGAACTTCAATACCAATGGTACCTTTTCCTGGGATAGGAGCAATGATACGAATACCCAATGCAGCTAAAGAAAGCGCAATATCATCTTCAAGATTTTTAATTTTTGAAATACGTATTCCGGCCTCCGGAACGATCTCGTATAGCGTTACTGTAGGACCAACGGTCGCTTTAATGTGCGCAATATCAATCTTGTAGTTTTTAAGTGTATCTACAATGCGATTTTTATTTTCTTCAAGTTCTTCCTGATCTACAGTAATGCTTTGACCTTTAGTATAATCTTTAAGCAATTCAATAGTGGGGAAGCGGTAATTGCTGAGTTCTAGGGTTGGGTCAAACTCTCCAAAATCCTGTACGAGTTTTGTACTTAAATTTTCAACGACTTCCTCTTCCTCGACAGTTTCTTCAATTTCGATCTCAAAATCCTCGTCTGCATCTTTTGGAGTATCTTTTTCCTTAACCGGAGTAGGAGCCGGAGCAGGCTGAGCAGGAGTTGTTTTTAACTGTGGTTCTTCAAGTTCTTCTTCTGGAGCTTCTTTAGGTAATTCAATATTATCTTTATCAAACGCCGTATCTACAAACTCATTATCCTCATCGTCTTGCGAATTAAATTCAGAGGCAAAGGCTTGCTTCCGCTTTGCGAAAAAGTGCGCAATATGCTCAGGGGTCAGTTTTAGCCTTACGGCGAAATATACAATCGCAACAAACGCAAGTACAAGAATGGTGCCGATCAGCCCGATAAAATCCTGAAGAAAATCATTAAGTTCAAAACCTACCATTCCGCCAAGTAACGGACTCGTTTCTGAGAAAAAACCTAAAAAGGTTGCAAACCAAAGCATTACAATAATACCCCAAAACCAAAAAGATTGAAGTCGTTTTTTAGGCTTGTCAAAAAAGTAATAAAATCCGGTTAAGGTAACCAGAACTGCAATAGTAAACGCGGCAAGGCCGAAGCCTTGATAAATAAAGAAATCCCCTAGGGCAGCACCAAATTTGTTTAGCCAATTTTGAGATTGTAAACTGCGATCGCTTAGATCGTTGAGCGTACTCTGATCTGCCTGCCAGCTGAAAAAATAGGAGATAAAAGAAAACAACAATGCCAGCCCTAGAAGGAATAGAAAACTTCCCAGTACGATCTTTTGTTGTTTAGACAGTACAAAAGAGATTTTTTTGGACTGCTTAGTCGTTTTAGATTTTGCTTTAGTTTTAGTCTTTTTTCTGGCCATTATAAGCGTAAACTCTAGAGTCGCGGTTGGGCTTCAAGAAGCAACTTGAAGCTTCAAAAATTTTTAAAGTATGGTAGCAAAGCCAAAATTTACTGTAAGAGTTTGATTTTGCTACGATTAATAGGTGTAATGCTAGCGCTAACTAATTCATATAAATTGATTAGCGCGTAAAAGTACAAATATCAAACGGTACTAAACTTATAAAATTTTAGAACAGTTTAGGGATATAAATGATACCGCCTATAATTGCCGCGATAACAGCAGCAAAGGTGACCGCTCCCGCAGAAACATCTTTGATCACTCCAATTTTTTTATGGTAATCCGGGTGAATGAAGTCGGCTATTTTTTCAATAGCTGTATTCAGCCCCTCAACCGCCAGAACTAACCCAATAGCCAATAATTGAATACACCATTCTACCGAAGATATCTCGTAAACAAAGCCTAAAACGGTTACCACTAGCGCACACAAACTCTGCACCTGAATGCTAGGTTCGTTTTTGAGGAGTAACCAAGCGCCCTTAAAAGCATATTTAAAGGCCTTGATTCTATTTACTACAAAATGTTCTTTGGTTTCCGGGTCAGTCATACTTTAGTTGAGAACGCTTAAGGCAGCTTCGTAGTCGGGTTCTTGACCAATTTCGGGCACTTGTTCTTCATAAATGATGTTGTGATCAGCATCTAAAACAAGCACAACGCGCGAATGTAGTCCGGCAAAAGCACCATCGGCAATTTCTAGCCCGTAGTCTTTACCAAAACTACCATCTTTAAAGTCAGAGAGTGTTTCTACGTTGTCAAGACCTTCGGCACCACAAAAACGTGCTTGAGCAAATGGTAAATCGCGTGAGATACACAATACTGCCGTATCATCAAGAGCTGCAGCATCTTTATTAAAATGTCGTACTGAAGCAGCGCAAACCCCGGTATCTACACTTGGGAAAATATTCATCACAATGCGTTTGCCTTTGTAATGCTCAAGACTTACTTGAGCAAGGTCTTTTGAAGCAAGTTTGAAGTCAGGAGCAGCGGTGCCCACTTTAGGGAGTTCACCAGAAGTATGCGTAGTATTTCCGCCTAGGGTAATAGTAGCCATAGTTTTTAAATTGAAATTAGATCGCCCAATCTTTGGGACTTCAATTGTGTTAGTAAAGAGGAATCTTTTTAGCAATCAATGCGCACACAATTGCAACGTAAATGTACTTATAAGCTAATGGACCTACAATTAAAGGAATGCTAAATTGAAGCGGTAATCACTATTTAGAAGATAGGAGCGCGTAATTTGATTTCCGTGCATAAAAAAAGTCCTCAAATCAACTGACTTGAGGACTCTTTTCAATAAAAAATCTAACCTACATTATTTATTGGCATCGCCAAAGGGTAACATCTTGATGCACAAACTCTAATCAAAATGATTTTGAACCTGTGTCTCGTGAGCCAATCTATACAGATGGGCATACCCAATGGCAATTTATCTGTCGATAGAACCTAGAACCTTTTGCGCAAAACCGTTTGCTGCATCACGTTCAGACATTCCATCTGCTATCATTTGGTGCATTTCTACTGCTCCACAAAGATTGGTGATCAATTCACCTACAACATCCATATCGTTATCTGTACACGAGCGGTGCTCGGTAAAAGATTCTAAAACATCAATGGTGTTTTGTAAAGCTTCAGCACTGTTATTTTTCTGTAAATGTTTAATTACTGGTAACTTCATCTACGAGTTCTTTTAGGTTTTCAAACTTGTTGGTTTGTACCTGATTAACAAAAGTTCCGTTTCTAAACGTGGCAAAAGTGGGTAGGTTATCTACCGTTGCCAATTTTCGGCTTTCGGGATATTTCTCTGCATCTACTAAGTAAAACTTAGCATTTTCATTTTCTGAAGCCAGCTTTTTGAATTTAGGCTTCATCAATCTGCAGTTTCCACACCAGCTTGCCATATATTGAACCACAACAGTCTCGTTATCGCTAACTAATTCTGAAAGGTTGTCTTGATCAAGTTCTTGAATCATAAGAATTGAATTTTAAGGTGATTAATTTCTTTAAAAAATGAAGTTGGGTGAAAGAAATTAATTTGATGCTAGGTAAGAAGCAACACCATCACGGTTAGCATTCATTGCGTCTTTACCTTCTTCCCAGTTTGCAGGACATACTTCACCGTTTTTCTGTACGTGTGCATAGGCGTCAATTAAGCGTAAAAATTCTTTTACGTTACGACCTACCGGCATATGATTTACACCTTCGTGAAAAACAGTACCTTCTTCGTCGATCAAATAGGTAGCTCTATAGGTTACGTTATCACCGTCAACAGTTAATACACCGCTTTCTTCATCATAACGCTCGTTAGTCACATCAAGAATACCAAGGCGGTTTGCTAAGTTACGGTTAGTGTCTGCAAGAATTGGATACGTTACACCTTCAATACCACCGTTATCTTTAGGAGTGTTTAACCAAGCAAAGTGTACTTCTGGAGTATCGCAAGAAGCACCAATAACAATAGTGTTGCGCTTTTCAAATTCATCCATAGCAGCCTGAAAAGCGTGAAGCTCTGTAGGGCATACGAATGTAAAATCTTTTGGATACCAGAAAAGCAATACTTTTTTGTTTTTGCTCTTTGCTTCTTCAAGGATGTTTACTTTAAAAGTATCTCCCATCTCGTTCATAGCATCAACTGCAAGATTTGGAAATTCTTTACCTACTAATGTCATATTGTTTGTTTTTAATGATTTATTTCTACTGCAAAAATAGCAGGGAAAAACCAGTATTTACAAGATATAAATGCAAACAAATTATTTCAGTATAAGAAATGCTTATGCTTAGTAGAGGAAATCTATTTTTTTAGGATTGTGCTAAATTTTAGTCGAGGAAACTGTCAAAATACTAATATATCTGAAGCTATTTTGCGAGGTTGATAACGCATTGTTTTTAATTAATTTCCGTAGCTATTAAATTTAACAGTTTAGAAAGCTTTAGCCTCTTTTAAACTGCGGATTTTGATACGGAAAGCTGCAAAGATCAAGGTCATAAACGGGCTGAGCCAGTTGAAGATCGCATACACAAAATAATCAGCTACCGAAACTCCTAAAACACCACTTTGATAAGCACCACAAGTATTGTAAGGCACTAAGACCGAGGTGACGGTACCGCTGTCTTCTAGGGTTCGGCTTAAATTTTCAGGAGCCAGACCTTTGTCTTTATAGGCTTTTGCATACATTTTTCCGGGAACGACAATCGCAAGATATTGATCACTCGCAGTAGCGTTGAGACCTATACACGTAGCCACCGTACTGGCAAAAAGGCCAAAGGTGCTTTCAAAAAGATTCAACATAAATTTACTAATACGTGCCAATGCTCCAATGGCATCCATCACGCCACCAAAGGTCATTGCACAAATGATGAGCCAGATGGTGCCCAGCATACCTGCCATTCCGCTTGCGGCGAACAAATCATTGAGATTTTCATTAGTCGTTTCTATAGCCGTATCTACAGTAATGGCATTCATTATTCCTTTATATCCGCTTTCTAGACTCAAGGTTTCGCTACCGCCTAGAGTGGCAACGATTTCCGGTTGAAAAATAAGAGCGGCAATTCCGCCTAAAAGTGTACCAATCAATAGTGCAATAAGCGGAGCGGTTTTTTTAACGATCATAAAAATGACGATTGCCGGAACCAGAAAAAGCCACGGACTAATAGTAAATGCGTCATCAATAGCTGTCAAAATCACTGAGGTATCGGCGTCACCGCTAGTCTCTATATTAAAGCCAATAATGATAAATACGATTAATGTTATAGTCACCGTAGGCACAGTGGTATACAACATATATTGAATGTGCGTGAACAAATCTGTCCCCGCCATTGCAGGAGCAAGGTTTGTCGTGTCGCTCAAAGGTGAGAGTTTATCTCCAAAATACGCGCCAGATAAAATAGCTCCGGCAGTCATTCCTAAAGAGATGCCTAAAGCATTAGCAATACCTATTAATGCAATACCTACGGTAGCAGAGGTCGTCCAACTGCTTCCGGTGGCCACCGATATTATTGCGCAAATCACAACGCAAGCGGCTAAAAATATAGACGGATTTAAAATTTGGAGTCCGTAATAAATCATTGTAGGGATGATCCCGCTAATGAGCCAAGTTCCTGCAAGGGCACCCACCATTAAGAGGATTAAAATGGCCCCTGCGGTAGATTTAATATTCTGCGCAACTTCTTCCATCATCGTATCAAAAGAAGTTTTATTAAAAATCCCCACTAAGGCAGCTACGGCTGCTCCCAATAGCAAGATGAACTGATTAGAACCGCTGAGCGCATCATCACCAAAAACAAATACATTGTATGCCAGCATCCCAACAAGAGCTATAATAGGAATTAAAGCCTCCCATATAGATAATTCTCTGTTTTCTACAATTTCTTGATTTTTTGGATCCTGATCCTGATTGCTCATAGGTGTTTTTTAAGATGCTTACAATAATAAACATTCTTTGGGATATAACTTTATTGTATAGCATAGTTGAACATAGGAAATACAAAAAACGAAAATAGCATTTTGAAGTAGGCAAAAGACAAGCGGCAGTAGCAGTTTGCAGTTTAGGATTAGCAGTTTTGGTTTCAAATATTCAAGATCCAAAGATGGTATTAACTAGCAGCTTTTTTACCAATTGGTCATTTCGACCATCGGGTCTAATCCCATCATCATTGACTTTCCTATATTTGGCTGATCCCCAAAGGAAGGGAGTGTTTTCGCTAAACTTGAAGCCTCCCTTTGAAGGGAGGTTTGGAGGGATGTCTTTATGCTTTCTAGTTCAGGTTCAAATCTCATAAACCCAGAATCCCATTACAGTTCATCTCCATTTACCTCTTCAAGCAATTGCGCAAGCTCATCTATAAGTTCCAGCTCTTCTACAGGGATTAATTGTAACGCATGAAGCAGTACTTGCAGCACATTGTATTGCGGATCCGGTAGTTCCTGCGCGGCGACCCCTTCATTTTTTTCTAAAGCCAGGACTGATACTTTAATCAGGTTGGTTACTAAAAACATCAGGTCGCTGTAACTGCTCACCCGGTAGGTGCCTTCATAATAGCGCCCGGTTCTTCCGGTTTTGGGCGTCAGGTGTACCAGCTTTTGGGCTCTAAGTGCATTCAGCCGTTCCCGTATCTGTTTCTTTTTCATAGGTGCTTGTTTTAGAAGGTGTATGGTGTAGTTTCTTTAATTCGCGGAGTTTTTCCTCCGCCCGTTGACGCGCCGCTTTGATAAACCGGTAGGTAAGCTGTTCCGCTTTGTAGGCATCAGTATCTATAGTATCCCTTCCCGTTTTCTCGTGCAGGTTATAGGTTGCGTGGCACAACAGCGTATAAACCCGGTGGGATCTGAAGGAGCGTTTGGGATAGAGGATTTGGGGCAGATCGCAAAAGTGTTCGCACAGGTGCAACAGGTAAGGAAGCGCAAAGCAGGACGGCTGGTACTCCCAGAACACATAGATGAGGCCTAGACAGGCCTGTTGCACCGCCTGTTGGAGCAAGAGGTATTTCCCGTAATTGCTTTGAGGGTCTTCACAGTCTACCGCCTTTGTTTCAAAATACCTGGCGCGTTGTAGGCGAGTGTTCCAGTGGTTTGCGATACGGGTATACACCTGCGGATGCTGCAGGTAGCCTGATGGAAGCTCCAGCCGCTGGTCTTCCCGGTACAGCAGTAGGCATTCCCGGAGCACCCGGTTTAAAAAAGCACTGCCCCAGTGGATACGACTGTTGGCTTCTCGTAGCGTAAGGTGTATGCTAAAGACTTCATAGCGGCCCTGCGTCTTATTCAATAGGCTGTGCTGTATGTGCATAGGGTCGGCTACCTCTTCGTGACTGATCACTAGCAGGCTGAGTACCTCCCGCGTTTCAGGTTTAATCGAGATACTTAAGCCGCCCGTATACGTTTGGGTGCGGTTTGTGCTTACCTGCCGCATCAAATAGACCGTATGTACCCGACTCAGGGAGCAGAGGAGGCGGATAAGGTCGTGCAGCTTAGAATCTGGGGTAAATGCAGTGTTCATAATCCCGGGTTTTAACGAATTGCCTAAAATCCCTTTAGATTAGGGCGGTAGAGCACCTATTAAAGAGAAAAAGTCTTACTTTTGAATAGCTTTTGGCAATACAGGTTTGTGTTATGCATTAAAAGTAATATGCTCGCCTTGCGTATCCTACCCGTATGCTTGGTAACTTACGCTTTACGGCTGGTAGTTTACCCGTATATATACCCGACAGGTTAACTAAAGAATTCTTATTTTTGAGACTATGACCACAACCAAACCCAATCACATCGGTAGAAAGATCGCCCGCATTCGCGAACTGCGCGGGATGAAGCAGGAAGCCTTGGCGCACGAACTCGGCATCAGCCAGCAAAGCGTGTCGCATATGGAGCAAAGCGAGAATGTTGAAGAAGAGACACTTATTAAAGTTTCTGAGGTTCTAAAGGTTTCTCCTGAAGCTATCCGTCATTTTAGTGAAGAAGCTGTTTTTAATATCATTAATAACACGTTTCAAGATAATAGTGCAAACAATAACAATTATTTCTGCACCATTGATCCCGTAGAAAAGATTGTTGCTTTATATGAAGAAAAGGAAAAACTATACGAACGTTTGGTTCAAGCAGAAAAAGATAAGGTCAGCTATTTGGAAGCGTTGCTGAAGAAGAACTAGACTGCGTTTTCATAATAATTAGTTTAAACCCCAGGCTTTAGCGTTTTGGGGTTTTTTTATGTCTGGTTTTTACTACTTTCTATAATGTTATTGGCTTTTAAGGAATTCCGTAAAGCACTTTTAAAACAAATATCTATTTTTATAAATCTAACGCTAAAGTGTTGATGTCCAGTGAATTTTTAGGGATATTGATATATTTAGTGTTGATATAACAGGTTATGAGCAAGGTAAAAACATCAACCCGATCTTAATATGGAATCTGAAGAGTTAAACAAAATAGCAGAAGTTGAACAGCAAGTGGAGACACTTGAAACGGAAGTAAAGAAATTCGCTAACGGACTTCCCTATTGGGCAAAATATCTTGCTGAAAAGATCCTGTTGGGAAATGCTATTTCAGATAATGATATTGATACTTCATATTCTTTTTTGCTTGAAGAACTGAAACTAAAAGAGGAAGCAGAAAAATCTGAAATTAAAATTAACTATAATTCAGCAAGTACAGGAAATCATAAGTCTGATTTGCTTTTAACGAAACTTGAAAATGTTGAAGGCGTAAATGCCTTAAGCGAAAATCAAACTATTGATTTTAGTTCAAACCTTACAATTATTTATGGTGCTAATGGTTCAGGTAAGTCAGGCTATGTAAGGTTGTTAAAAAAGGCTTTCTACTCTAAAGCAGAAGAAGATATTTTACCAAATGTTCACCTTGAAAGTGGACATAAAATAGTAAATGCAAAATTTACCTTTAAATCCAATAAAACGGATATTCCTTTATTGTACTCGCAGAAGGACAATGCAGAGTTTGAACAGTTTGCTGTTTTTGACGGAAAAGGTGTGTTCAAACAACTTTCAGAGAAGAATGAATTTGAATTCCGTCCAGCAGGGCTAAGTTTCTTTGCCGAATACACAAATGCAGTCATTCGAGTTGAACAAAAACTAAATTCTGACATTGCTACCAAAAATTCAGGAAACACAGCAGATGATCTTTCTGCTTTATTTGATGAGGAATCAGAAATTAAAACCATTGTTCAGAACCTAAATGCTCAAACTAACATTGACGATCTGAAAAAACACACTCCTTTTTCTGATGCAGATAAAGTGGAAAAAGAAAAAATTCAGAAACAAAATGACGAGCTTCTTTTGGCTTCAAAAGGAAAAGAGAAGGAATTAAAAAACTTTGGAGCAATAAAGAAACAGTTAGCCGAGAATAAAACTTCAATTGAAAACCTCAATAAATATTTTGAAGGAGGGTATCTAACAAAAATCAAAGATGCTATTACAGATTGCGTCAACAAAAAAGCAACAGCAAAAGCCGAAGGAATTGAAAACTTTAAAACCGATAAAATTGAAGGAATTGGTACAGAAGAATGGAAAAATTTCATTGTAGCAGCCGAAGCGTTTGCTAAAAAACAGAAAGCAGAAAATGGAGTTTATCCCGAAAATGGAGACAATTGCATACTTTGTCAGCAACCACTTTCAGGAGAAGCCGAAAATCTGATTACCAATTATTGGCAATTCATTAAGAGTGTAGCAGAAGAAAACGCAAAGAAAGCCCAAGAAACACTTGCAAAAGTAAAACAAGCATTTGAGAAACTAAACTTTGACCTGTTTCCGAAAGACAATACTCTTACAGTTTGGCTGACCGAAAAATATCCCAATGAGTTAGAGGCGCTAAAGAAAAAACTATCGAAACAGAAAGCGCTTGCTCAAAACATTATTTCCGACATTCAAAACAATACAGCAAACGAAAGAGAGGAGAAAAAAATCAGTATGGTACAACACACCAATATTGAAAAGGCTATTGACGAGTCAATCAAGGTCATTAAGGAAGACGAACAGGCAAAACAGCTAGCTAAATTGCTGAACGCAAAAACGCTTTTGGAACACAAAGAGAAATTCAATACCCATTTTTCAAAGTTTGAAACTTACGTTAATAATCAGGTTTGGCTTAAAAAAGCAGCCAAAGCCAACTTTGCAAAACGTAAAATTACAGACACTGAAAAAACTTTATCTGACAAGTATTTCAACCAAAAATACATTTATGTTTTTAATGAAGAATGTCAAAAACTCAATGGAAATTTCGGAATTGACATTAATCACACAGGTTCGGCAGGTAAATCGTACAGGCAACTTAAGTTAAAAGGAACAAACCCAAATGCTGTTTTAAGTGAGGGAGAGCAAAAGGTAATTGCAATTGCAGATTTTCTTGCAGAAATGCAGTTATCGGAAATAAACAAAGGGATAATTTTTGATGACCCTGTTACTTCATTGGATGAAAAAAGAAAAAGTGAAATTGCAGAACGACTTGTAAATGAATCTTTACAAAAACAAGTTGTCGTTTTCACACACGATTTGGTGTTCGTTTCATCCTTAATCGGCCATTGTAAGGATTTAAACATTATCTACCAATGCCATTGGATTGAGAACGGAGACGGCAATCAACCAGGTACAATTTGGTTAAATAACACTCCTTCATTTGAAAAAGGATACAAAACATCAGGTAAAGCTCAAGAATACTACACTGAAGCGAAGAAGTCGCCACCTGAAATTAGAGAGGATAAAATAAAAAATGGTTTTGCTGCATTAAGAACTAGTTACGAGACTCTTGTTGTTTTTGGCCTGTTCAATGGTGTTGTCCAAAGATTTGAAGAAAGAGTAAGTGTAGATAGTTTAGGTACTGTGATTTTTAATAACGAGTTAAGAGAGAAAGTTCTTGACAGTTTCTATCAGTGCTGTAGATATATGGAAGGACATTCTCATAGCGATAAATATTCTTTCAAAAAACCAAGTTTGGAAAATCTAAATGAAGAAATTCAGAGATTCAATGAGATTAATAAAGAAATTAAAGAAAAACGAAAGGAAATAAATAAATAAACCCAGCCCATACCAATAATAACCGTTGTACAAGACTGTAGAACATAATACTACTTACTCAAATAAGCCTCCCGAAGCTTGGAGATCGAGCGGAACAATTCATTGTTGCATATCGCTTGCACTTCAACTACTGTTATAACATAAACAGGTAGTTTTGTAGCCTACTGCCGTTAGCAACAATTTGAGAATGAACCTGCGAAAACTATTCGAAATTAAACCAAAAGAGCAAAAGCCATATGAGTTTGCTAACGTATTGCATATGTGGGAAGATGACTATTTAATGATTGAATTACTTCCAAAAGACAATTTGGAATTCATCAACAAGGAGTCGCATAGAATCAACGAATTTGGAAAAGAACATTTTGACGGTTATGGATTTACGGATATAACCGTAATCGGTGAAATACCGATCAAGACGATTGATAAAAAAATTGACTTTAAATCTGTTGCGGAAATTTTTGAGAAAAATGGAATGCAGAGAATTAAAGAAGTGGTTTATCAGAATGTTGGACATTTAACTGGAGAAAAAGTTCCGTTTGGATTTGGCTCAAATAAGTTCGCTATTTTACTGGACGAAGCGCATGGAAAACTAAAATATATTTGGACTACTGGCCGCATAGAAAACGAAGAACTGGAAAGTAAATTCAAAAAAGGACTTTCTGAATTTGTAGAGACTTATAATTTTCTGGCTATCGACTGGTACAAATGCCAATCTTTCGATTTACATTCTGAAAATGGAATTGAGGAATTTATAAAATACAGTTGCTAATAACTAAGTGTTCATGCGGCCGGTACATCCTGTCCCGTTGCATAATGGGAACACAGTATGGACCCCCCGCTCCCGCAAGTCTTTGACTTGTGGTGCAGGTAAACAAAAAAGTTCTCAACTAAGAAAGCTTCTCGATACACCGGTCTCGGTCGCAGACCTCGTCCGGCACTCGAAGTGACAGTATCGATAACCATATGTTTTGTATTATTATGCTTAATGTAAATTGACCTACCATCAAGACATAGCGAATAGTTTGAAGTCATATGTTTGCAACATAGAGAACATTGGTGAAGAAGGAGTCCGACCCCAGAACGTGAACACTTATTTAGATAAAGCCAATACGATTTTACACATAATTGACAGTCAGCGACCAGAAGACTACAGACAACTTATAGAATGGCTAAATCAGCAAGGACGAAATTTCGGTTGGTCATTTCCAAAAAATTCAGATGAAGACACGTTCGAAACTGAATTTTGGAGACTAAAAGATTCGATTAAAAGAATAACACAAGGAATGACGTTAAACGAACGACTTTACTTCTTTGGCTATTTAGATGAGTATGAAAAATTGAGGCCAATTGAGCGATCAGCCCGTGAGGAAATTGAACTGAAATTATTCATGAAATAAAGAGAAAAGACTAAGGTTCCGCTCCCGCAAGTCTTGGACATTTGACGCTACTAAAAAACCACTGTTCGCGCGCGATTGCATCGCGTGCATGTATTACTTCCTTAAGAACTTTTGATGTTTGAGGTTTACGAGCTCCCGTGAAATAGAAATCACGCGAGTAAAGAAAATAAACAGAAGATGATATAGAACCTATAACTTCTATTCTTGTTCCTGTTCATTTTTTCCATCGATGAAAAAACGAACCAAAAAAATCTAGGCTCACAGGAGGTGCTCTAAATTTAGTGTTCGCTGCACTGCATGCGCTTAACTCGGCCGGCCCACCGGCCTCAAACAGAACCGCCTGCGACGTTCCGCTCACTTCAAATTTCACGACAACCTCCTGATAGACCGTTACTGGCGTATCAATTGTCTTTCTCAGTGTTCTATTAATTCTCCTGACGAGCAATAAATAGATTGCTCAAAGCCGTAGGGTAAATGAATAGTTCTCCCCCCGGTTCAGAATTCGCAGTTGGACCTTGATTGATCTATTCTTCTTTGCAGAAATATCGTATAGCATATTTCCTTTTGGTCAGTATAGCAGCGGTGCCCCGTTAAAAGTTGTCCTCATCCCCAACCCTTCTCCTAAGGAAATGGGAGTTTGCTTATGTTTTTTTGAAAATAAGCGTCTAAATTATTCAAACATCTTGACTAAACAGAGGGCTATTTCTAGGTTCAGAATACACAGTTAGACCCTTTTAGAATTATTCTTCTTTGCAGGAATATACTTTAGAAGTGTTCTTTTTCTTCAGCATAGAAAGAAGTCCCCGTTAAAAATTTTCGAAGCCTTGGAGAAAATTTAGGGGACTTCTTGCGGTTTTGCCTGGTAAGGCAAAAATGCCTAAGAACAAGGCTCTTTTCTTTTGGTTCGTTTTCTTTGGAGAAGCAAAGAAAATGAACATACCATGGCGACGTAAAACACCTTTCCAAATGTTTTACAATTTTAAACACTAATGCCTTTAAACCTCTCTCTGACTGTAAGAAAATAGTCTAAGGAAGCTTTTAAAGTTTTTACTTAAAAAATTAAGTCTTAAACACCTTCAGCACCTGCATTGGATTAAAGGCTTTTGAATTCATACCTACTTTGCCCAAACGCGTGGCTGCAGTATAATACAGCACCCCCGTCGTGACCAAAACCAAAGTTTCGGGAGGCAGTGCCGTAGCGGTAAAACGGCTAGGAGGGATGCTTCGCGATTTGTGTGGGATAGGGACTTGAAAGAGTTCGTACCTTAAAAGCCGGTACGTCTTCGAATCATAGACGCTCACCCAGTAGCAGAGTTCGGCCTCGGCGGCCGTTGAAGGCCAATAGAGGAGGTTATTGTTGGCTTTAAATTCAGGTATGTTGATATGCAGAGTTCCCGCTTCAAGGCTTAACTGCAAGCCGGGCAGCTGTACGTACTGCGGATACTGATGTTTAAGGTCAGTTTCTAGCCCTTCCAATACGGTGGGTTCTCCCTGCCACAAATCCAGACGGCCCTGAGGCAAGCTATCGTTCATTTTCATCCCCTGATACACCGCTTTGCGAAACCGGTTAAAAAATTGTGGGTCATAATGGGTGCCAATAAAAGGTCGTAATCCTCGCACCAAAGCACTGGTGGTTTGGGAGGCCTTCCCAAAATCGGTCGCCGTTTGCCGCGAACGTCCCGCTGGGAATTTGCCCGTTTTTTCTGGCTTGGCCTGTACGATGGTTTTTCCGTTAACATTTCGAAATACGAGTGGGCCTACACGGCCTACAATACCCAGTTTAGAATCTAAATACGCCATAATCTTTACACTTGAGTTGATAATGCTCCCCCAATACTCCCATACTGACCCACAATAAGTGTGGGAAAGTGTGGATTTAGTGTGGGGTGAGTGTGGACTCACTGTGGGAGCATTATATTGAACTAAGATACAGCTATATCTCCAAAAAGGGTTTTTTATAACATTGATATTCAATAATTTATAAAATTTGGTTAAAGGGTACAAGTGAATTGCTGCGCTAGCGTAGATCTTAATGGCATAAATGCTCAAACTTCAAATCCTCTGATACAAACATAAATTACGGGTGTATAACATTGTTTTTCGATAAAAAGCAAAAAAATGAGGGTGAAAAACGTACTTGTAAGAATTGTTTTTTACTTGTGTTAAATAACTGTTTAACAGTTGACTAAATTGATTTAACAATTATTTTTGCAGCGCCTCAAATAATATTTTATGAAAAAACTCATACTCTCGTTCGTTTTTCTTTGTGTTTATTTTGTTGCATCAGCACAGGTAGGAATTGGGACAACTTCACCAGACCCGTCAAGTATTTTAGATTTATCGTCAAGCGCTAAAGGATTCATCGCTCCTCGAATAAGTTTAAACTCGGTTTCAAATAACAGCATTGATGGTGTAAATATCAATGCCAATGGTTTGATGATCTACAACACAAATGCTTCAGTAACTGGAGGAAACGGTGTTGGCTATTATTACTGGAATGGAAGTACGTGGACGGCGATGAAAGCTGCAGCATCTTCAGGTAACAATTGGGCGTTAACAGGGAATAGTGGTACAAATTCTTCAACAAATTTTTTAGGTACTACCGATGGGCAGCCGCTGAATTTTAGAGTTAATAATGTAGGAATTGGTCGATTTGCGACTAATGGAGCAGTGAATCTTGGGTATTCTTCAAGCGCTACAGGGCAGCGTGCTTTCGCTATTGGTGAAAGTGCAAATGCTGGTGGAGATGGTGCTTTTGCAGTAGGAGAAGGAGCTCAGGCAAAAACAGGTTATACCTTAGCTCTTGGAGGTTATGCCGCAGCGGAATCTGATCAAGCTATTGCCATAGGTAATTCTAGCAATGCTAATGAAGTAGAAAGTACTGCATTAGGCTATTACGCTTCTGCAACCGCAACAAGAGCCATTGCAATAGGACGGAGTAGTCAGGCAGACGCAGAACAGGCAATAGTTTTTGGCGCATATTCTTCAGGATTAGGTCTTAACAATATCACGGTAGGGGCGAATGCATATAGTCAAGGAAGTAATTCAATTGCTTTAGGTCCACTTACAGATGCTACTTCAGATAATACGATAGCTGCAGGTAATGAAGCCCAAGCTACAGGAGGAGGGGCTCTGGCAATAGGTCTTCGTGCTAACGCTAATGGACCTAATGGGATTACTATAGGTAACGATACTTCCACAAATAATACTAATGGTCTAGCACTAGGAAATCAAGCTAGTGCTCAAGGTGATGGCTCAACAGCTTTAGGAGTAGAAAGTTCTACTTTGGCCCTATCAGCGATCGCCATTGGAAATCAAGCGACATCGCAGTCAAACCATACCATCAGTATTGGTACCCAGGCTGACGCATCAGGAAATGAATCTTTAGCCGTAGGTTACCAAGCTAAAACAACAAATGCAAGTGGCATTGCGATGGGTAATAAGGCACAATCAAAATCAGATAATGCCATCGCAATAGGTACTAGTGCGGTTGCAGGGGGTGTTAATTCGGTAGCAATTGGAAATGGGGTTAATATTTCTAATGGTAACACTATTGCGTTGGGTGATGAAACAGGTAATATCAGAGTAGGTATCGGTACTAATTCTCCTTCTAGAAATTTACACATAAATGGAAATGTTCGAATTGTTGACGGCACTCAAAGTGCGGGGAGGGTATTAACTTCTGACGCTAATGGTAATGCAAGTTGGCAATCTATATCTGGTATTCCACAAATTGTTGCTGCAGGATTAGTTCAAGCAAATGGAACAGCCATAAAAATTACTGGAGCAACGGTGACAAGACTTAATTTAGGAGACTATCAAGTTACATTTACATCTGCAAGAGCTTCTGCCAATTATGTAATTAATTTAGCAAATATTGATTGCGGAGGTAATTGTGGCGGTACATCTTATGATGATCCCGGTATCACGTATTATGATCGTGAAACTACAGGTTTTAAAGTCAATATAGGGGACAGTGATAATGGTAATACACAAAAAGCGGATATAGATCTAGAATTCACATTTTCTGTCATTGATTTTTAAAACTACAATTGCACACCCTTTTTAACTGTCGTACCTTTATACTTCTTAAACAGAAATCAGTATTATGAGTACATACGACGTTGTGGTCATTGGTTCCGGTCCCGGAGGTTATGTGGCTGCCATTCGCTGTGCCCAGTTGGGTCTTAAAACAGCAATCATTGAGAAATATGCAACTATGGGCGGTACCTGCCTAAATGTAGGTTGTATTCCATCTAAAGCCTTGTTAGATTCTTCGCACCATTATGAGGATGCGGTTAAACATTTTGAAGAGCACGGGATCGAGATTCCGGGCGAGGTAAAGATCAATTTAGAGAAAATGATGGGGCGTAAAGCTTCCGTAGTGGAGCAAACTACTAAGGGAATCGAGTTTTTGATGAGCAAGAACAAGATCGATACCTATCAGGGTGTAGGTAGTTTTAAGGATAAAACCCATATTCATATCGCAGTAGCGGAAGGGGATGATGTGGAGATTGAAGCAAAATATACCATCATCGCGACCGGAAGTAAACCTGCAAGTCTTCCGTTTATAAATATTGACAAAGAACGTATCATCACGTCAACCGAAGCCTTAAAACTTAAAGAAATACCGAAACACCTTATCGTTATTGGCGGTGGTGTAATTGGCCTTGAATTGGGCCAAGTTTATAAACGCTTAGGTTCTGAAGTAACTGTGGTTGAATATTTAGATCGCATCATTCCAACTATGGATGGCGCGCAAAGTAAAGAATTGACCAAAGTGCTGAAGAAGTCAAAAATGGCGATCAATACTTCACATAAGGTGAGCGCTGTAGAGCGCAATGGTGACGAGGTGATCGTAAAAGCGACCGATAAAAAAGACAAAGAAGTAGAATTTAAAGGGGATTATGTCTTGGTTTCTGTGGGACGTAAAGCCTATACAGACGGGTTGAATCTTGATGCGGTTGGTCTTAAAACAGACGATCGTGGTCGAGTGGAAGTCAACGAACACTTGCAGACTTCTGTTGATAATATCTATGCGATCGGTGATGTCGTGCGTGGCGCGATGCTAGCACATAAGGCGGAAGAAGAAGGCGTATTTGTTGCGGAAACATTAGCTGGTCAAAAACCGCATATCGATTATAATTTGATTCCGGGAGTGGTATACACTTGGCCTGAAGTTGCTTCTGTAGGTAAAACTGAAGAGCAATTGAAAGAAGCGGGTACGGCTTATAAATCTGGTCAATTCCCTATGCGTGCATTAGGGCGCTCTAGAGCTTCTGGTGATATTGATGGTTTTGTAAAAATTCTTGCAGATAAAGAAACGGATGAGGTGCTAGGAGTTCACATGGTGGGCGCTCGTGTAGCCGATTTGATTGCTGAAGGTGTAACTGCTATGGAGTTCCGTGCTAGTGCCGAAGATATAGCGATTATGTCGCACGCACATCCTACGTATGCCGAAGCAGTAAAAGAAGCGGCGCTCGCTGCTACTGAAGATAGAGCATTACATATCTAATACTATTAGAATTCATTAAAACCCTTTTCAACTGAAAAGGGTTTTTTTATTGGCACCGCCAAAGGGTTTACTACTCCGTCCCGAAAGCTTTAGGGATGCCTCTAAATTAAAAATTTGATCTCAACAAATACCTTGTAGAGGTCAATCAAGTTTACCTAACAACTATGAAAGCGATTTATATAACTCAAGCCGGAGGTCCCGAAGTTTTGCAGCTGCTAGATCTTGAGCTTCCTGTACTAGAACCTAATGAGGTGCGTATTGCGGTAAAAGCATCTGGCGTCAACCGCAGTGATATTCTTACCCGTCAGAATCCTGATGCGTATGGCGGCGATACTCCAAAAGCACAAATACCGGGATTAGAGGTTTCAGGGACTATTACCGCAGTAGGTGCTTCGGTTGAAAATTTTAAAATTGGTGATGCGGTTTGCGCTTTGGTTGCCGGTGGTGGCTATGCGACGCACATTCACGTTGATGCTCGTTTATGTCTTTCAATACCTAAAGGTTTAAGTTTTATAGAAGCAGCAGCACTTCCTGAAGTGGTTTTTACAGTTTGGTTTAATGTGTTTCAGCAGGCCAAAGCGGTAAAAGGCGAAGGTTTACTCCTTCACGGCGGCACAAGCGGAATTGGAGTTATGGGGTTGCAAATCGCCAAAGCTTTAGGCTTACAAACGTATACCACTGTTGGAACTCAGGAGAAAGTGCAGTTTATTGAAAAACACGCCTTGGCTAAGGTGATTAATTATAAGGAAACGGACTTTGAACAGGCTTTTAGCGAAGAGAAAATCGATGTGATTCTGGATATGGTTGGCGGTGATTACACCCAGAAAAACTTGAATATACTGCAGAAAAATGGTCGGCTTGTATATATCAACGGAATGAAAAGCTTAACGCCTTCTATTAATTTATGGACGGTGATGAGCAAACAGCTCTTAATAACCGGAAGCTTATTAAAACCACAGTCTATTTCCGTCAAGAAACAGATTGCAGAAGAGGTTGCGCAGACTGTTTGGCCACTACTAGCTTCAGGCGAAATTAAACCAGAAGTGTACCGCGTGTACCCTCTTGAAGAGGCTGCTCAAGCCCATCAGCTTATGGAAGACAGTGACCACATAGGCAAAATTATTCTAGAATCACAGCACTAAAATATTGCGATGACCCATACTAATAAACAAACTCATTATGCGATAGATACTTCTAACGCTCCCTTGAGTAAACAACAACTTAACGAATTAAAAGATCAAGCGTGGCTGAAAGAAGAAGCGGGGGCGTTTGGTTTGGTGTTTTCTAATCACACACTCGATGCGTATTTAGACGAAGAATATCGTCACGGTAATTCGGTACTGACCAAAGATGGAGACCTTCTAATAACAAAATCCAGCGGAGAACGTAAACGCTTGTTGCTCGCGTACCAACTTGCTCAGAATCCCGACTTTCTAATATTAGACAATCCTTTTGATGCTCTTGATGTACAACGCGTGGCATCATTAAAAACAGAATTACAAGAATTAGCTAAAAGTACCGTATTGCTTCAGCTTTTTCGCAGAAGTGATGAGGTGCTTCCATGTTGCACGGTAGGCTTGACGTATCAAGAGGGCCAATTTGTAAAGGTAGATTTAGTTACAGAACAGCATACTTCAGTTTCCATAAATCAGGAACATAAGTTGCCGGAGCCTTTAGAGGCTTTTGAGAATGTGCCAGACGAACTTATTTCATTTAAAAATGTTTCAGTTTCTTTTGATGAAAAACCGGTGTTGAAGGATATCACGTGGACGGTAAATCGCGGGACCTCATGGCATTTAAAAGGTCCTAACGGAGCCGGTAAAACTACCTTGCTATCTATGGTAACCGGCGACAGTACCAAAGGTTATGGTAAAGAATTATACCTTTTTGGAAAGAAAAAAGGAAGCGGAGAGACGGTTTGGGAAATCAAACAGAAAATAGGCTATTTCACTTCAGCAATGACGGAGCGTTTTGACGGAATGCACGATGTGCAAAGTATGATCATTTCGGGATTGTATGATAGCGTTGGTTTATATCAAAAACCCACAACTTTAGAACAAGCGCGTGCTGAAGAATGGTTGGCACTTCTTGGGCTAAAACAGTTGAGCGGAGCCCGTTTCAGAACGTTAAACGAGGTTCAAAAACGACTGATTTTAATCGCCAGGGCGATGATAAAACATCCGCCGTTATTGATCTTAGATGAACCCACTGCCGCACTAAACGAGACCGGAGCGGCCTTAATAGTTTCCTTGATCAACAAAATTGCAGCTTCCGGTAGTACCAGCGTGCTTTATGTTTCCCATAAAGAGGAAGTTGGTTTAGAACTATTCAATGAGTTGTTACTTGTACAAGATGATTGTGATTTTGCCGGATATACTGCAAAAATTAGAAGTTCATAAAATTATATAAGTAATTTTAAAAATCTGCATTTTGGTGTGCTTAATTCCCGTATTTTTAATGCAGGACGAATGCGCGTAATTTTTGTGCATTAGATCTTCCCAACTCAGTTCAAATGATTACAAATACCGCGTTAGCGCAGAAGTTTCATAAATTATGTTCAGAAAGTTATGAACTTTCCGAATGGCTACACAGTCAACCTAGCCTAGGAATTTTTTATTCAGAACTTCATACTCATGCTGACTACTTTGTGAGCCCTTCCTTTTGGGCCGCAATGGGTTACACCTCTTCAACAGCCCACGCTCCGATAGATTTATGGGAGCATGTAATACCTCAGGAAAGTTTGCAACTGCTCAATGATATTAGGCAAACAAGCCTTGATCAAGCTAATCATGATTTTTATTTTAGAAATAGTAAAGGAGCGAAGCAGCGAATAACCGGACAACATTTGCGGCATACCGATTCTAATGGTCAGAGGCATCTCCTTATTCGCTTTTTGAATGAGGATGAGGGGAGAAAAGCCCCACAGCTAGATCGCGATATGATCCGTGAGTTACAAAAATTTAATGAGATCTATGAAGCAACTAATAGATTGGCTCTGGTAGGTGGTTGGGAGGTCGATGTAGCTTCAAAAACCGTAAAGTGGACTAATGTTACTAAAGCGATACATGATGTGCCAACAGATTATTTTCCTCAATTGGAAACTGCTATAGCCTTCTATAAAGAAGGGTGGAGTAGAGATCGTATTATGGAGGCCTTTGATAAATGTGTGGAGCAAGGCATTTCTAATGATGGAGAGTATATAATAATTACGGCCACAGGTCAGGAAAAATGGGTTCGTGCTTTTATGAAAGCTGAATTCAAAAACGATACTTGTGTGCGGGTATATGGTGCGTTTCAGGATATTACACAGCAAAAGCAACAGGAGCAATCTATCATTACTACAGAACAGCGTTTTCAAAAGGTTTTTGAAAATTCTGCATTGGGAATTATATTAATTGATGGATCCAATACGATACAGCAAACCAATGCAGTTGCTAAAGAAATTTTTGGTTTAACCAAACTCACTGCCGAAGAGGTTAAATCGTATACCATCAAAAATGTAATAAAAAAAGAATATTTAGCTAAAGCTTTATTAGAGCGCGATCGATTACTCGCAGGAGAAATAGATAGTTACAATTTTGAGGCTGAATTCTGGCATACATCAGGCCGAAGTTTATGGTGTAATATTACCTGCTCTTTAGTAAAAGAAATAAATTCTGAAAATCGCTTAATCATAACTCAGGTAGAGGATATTACTAAAAAGAAAAAACTAGAACGCAATGCCTTAGAACATGCCTATCGCTTTAAACGTATTTTTGAATACTCTCCTAACGGAATGGCTCTTGTAGATCTTGAGGGAAATTGGAAGAATATCAATAAAAATTTGGCTGAAATTATCGGCTACACCAAGGAAGAGTTTTTACAATTAACCTTTGCCGATTTCACACATCCTGAAGATCTGTTTAAGGATCAGGAGCTTCTTAAAAAACTGGTAGCTAAAGATATTTCTACCTATCAAGTAGATAAACGCTATATACATAAAAATGGGAGCATAGTTGAGTGTGTGCTAACCGTATCTGCGCTTTATGATCGTGAAGGAAACATTTATTCTATTATAGGACAAGTTGTTGATCTAACCGAATCTAAGGCTGATAAAAGAGCTTTAGAAGAAAGTTTACTAGATCATCAAGCTTTACTAGAAGCGACATCTCAGATCATCATTGTGGAAACCGACCGGAACCATCGTATTAAAAGGTTTAATAAAGGAGCTGAAAACCTTTTGGGATACAAAGCAGATGAAGTCATCGGGCATAAGTATCACGAATTGTTTTTCCTGCAACAAGAGCTCTTAACGTATACGGCATTGTTAAGCGAGGAATATGGGGAAGAGATATCAGCGGAAGAGGTGTTTACCTTTAAATTAAATAAAGGGATTATAACCTCAGAAGAATGGAATCTGCTTAAAAAAAATACTAAACTTTTGCCAGTTCAACTCATTGTGACTCCGGTCAAAAATGAAGATGGGGCTGTTAAAGGCTACTTAAAAATAGCCACTGATATTTCGGCTCTAAAGCGTATGGAGCAATCCTTGATTACTGCTAAAGAACGAGCGGAAACAGCCAACAAATTTAAATCGGAATTTTTGGCTAATATGAGTCATGAAATTCGTACACCGCTCAATGGAGTTATAGGTTTCGCAGATATTCTTTTGAAATCACAACTTTCTGAAAGTCAAGTGAAGTATCTAGAGACTATATATTCATCGGCCATATCGCTTTTAGATTTAATTAATGATATTCTCGATTTTTCAAAAATTGAAGCCGGTAAGCTAAGTCTTAATCAAGAGCGCATTAATATTGCGGAGTTATGCGCACGTTCGGTAGAGATGATCAAAAACCAAGCCCATCAAAAAGGCTTGGAGGTGCTTTTAAATTTACCCAATGCAATCAATCAATATATTATTGGCGATGGATTACGACTGCGACAAATTCTAATCAACTTACTTAGTAATGCGGTAAAATTTACACATCGGGGAGAGATTGAGCTGAAAGTGGAAGCCCATAATTCTTTACAAAAGGATGATGAAGTGGTGTATACCTTTTCCCTGCGTGACACTGGCATTGGAATAGCCCCTCACAACATAGAGCATATTTTCAGTGCCTTTGACCAAGGCGACAGATCAACCACTAGAAAATATGGAGGTACAGGACTGGGATTAACTATTAGCAATAGGCTGCTGGCGTTAATGAATAGTTCGTTGCAAGTTGATAGTGAGTTGGGCGTAGGAACTACCTTTTCTTTTACAGTAACCTTCGCTAAAGGCGCAGGAATTAAAAAAGCCTCCTTGCAACTTGTAAGCGTGCACAACGTTTTGATAGTTGATGATAACAAAAATAATCGTTTGATACTTACAGAAATGTTGGAGTCAAGAGATATGAAAGTTTTTCAAGCGGCCAATGGAATTGATGCAATAGAGGTGCTTGAGCAAGGTCCTAATTTTGATTTGGCACTTATTGACTTCAATATGCCCTATTTGAATGGGTTAGATCTTATTAAACATGTGCGACAGGATCTTCATATTTCGCAGAAAGAACTGCCAATTATTCTGTTGCATAGTTCCGCCGAGGATAGTAAGATCAATAAACAAATAAGATTATTAGAGATTTCAGGGCATCTAGTAAAGCCTGTTATACGAAATACACTTTACGAAACTATAGATAACCTTACCCAAAACAAACCTACTGTTTACAACGATGCTTTGCAGCTCCAAGCGATAAAATCTGCTGCTTTGAACATTTTGATCGCTGAGGATAATCCTGTAAATAAATTTTTAGCGCGTACCATTCTAAATAAACTCTTGGATAAGGCTCAGCTTATAGAAGTAGAAAATGGCGAGCAGGCTGTAGCAGCCTTTAAAAAGAATCACATTGATATCATCTTTATGGATATTCAAATGCCGGTTTTAAGTGGTTACGAAGCTACACAACAAATCAGAGCATTAGAGTCTAAAGAAGAGCGCGTACCTATTATAGCGTTAACCGCTCGTGCTTTAAAAGGGGAGCGGGAGCGCTGCTTGGCGTATGGTATGGACGATTATATTTCAAAACCTCTGGTGATGGACGATGTTCAATCTGTACTTAAAGGATTAGTTAAAAAGAAAAGTATACATTTGATTTAAACCAAGTATTTCTTTTTAAGATTAAATTTTTTTGAAAAATTGAATACAACAAAAAAACGTGTAATTCTTGTAGAAGCAGATTTAAATGCACAACTTCAATTTAAGGCGCAGTTTGCGAAAAGTGAAGTGGAGGTTACGGCATTTACTTCTGGTATGGGAGCCATTCAATATATCAAACAAAACGGTATACCAGAACTTTTAGTGCTCGAAGAAGCTGCCAAACCCTTAGGGGCTGTACAAACCTTAAATTATTTAAAAGATCAAATAGGATTTTCAGCTCCGGTAATTGTCGTAGCTAATCACATCCATAGTGGACTGGACAAGCTGCGCGTTCAAAAAATTATTACCAGGCCGTATCGAAATGCAGATATTCAGTTTATTAAGGAGTTACTCATGCTTGATGCAATAATAAAGAACCCATCATCACAAGCATATAATCTTGATTATCTTATGGAGTTGGCCGATGGAGATGATACCTTTATACAGGAAAGTTTAAAAATCTTTTTAACTTCCGTACCCGCTCAAGTTCATGCTTTAGTTGAAAGTTTTGAAGAAAATCGGTTAGAAGCAGTTTGTCAATACGCGCATGCAATTAAGCCGTCTTATGAAATGTTACAAAGCAAACGGGCAGCAAACTTATGCGATACCATCGCTCATTACGCACAACCTCAGGAACTCCCATCACTTGTCAAGGCCTTAAAAAAAGAACACGAAACTATTGAATACGCGCTTCTACAAGATTTTCCGGAACTATTAAATGGAAAGAAATGTAACAATTAAAAAACACCTGTACAGTGAGAAAACGTATCCTAATAGTCGAAGACAATCAACAGGTAGCCGAAGCTATTGTGCTCAGTTTAGAACAAGCCGGATATACTACTTGTGTATGTGCTGATGGGACTACAGCCATTGAGCAGCTGAAAAGCAACACCTTCCACTTAGTGATTATCGACCTATTATTGCCCTTCACATCAGGGATGAACGTCATTAAATGGTCTAAAACCGAATTTCCTACCCTCCCTATCATCGTGTTATCTTCCATAATTGAAGAGAATATAGTGACCCATACCTTTCTTATGGGAGCTTTTGATTACATCTCTAAGCCCTTTAAACCTTCTGATTTGTTACAAAGTATAAATAAAGCGTTACAACAAAAAAATTGACTGCTGTACCTTTGCTATTAATTTTATACCTTTGCTATTCAAGATGAAGCAGGTAGCAAAACAAATAATGGCACTAGTTCTGGCATTCGTGGTCGTTTGTACTACAATGTCGTTTTCTATAAATATGCATTATTGTGGCGAAACTTTAGTTGATTACACGGTGATCAACAAAGCCAGTTCTTGCGGAATGGATCAGATGGCTAGTTCTTTGAGTAACACTGACTGTGAACAACAAGTCACTCAAAAGTCGTGCTGTCAAGACAAAACTTTTTCTGCTGCCGGCCAGAACGAATTGAAACCTAGTTTTACTTCGTTTTCTTTAGAGCAACAGCTTTTTGTAACTACTTTCTTTTACGCTTATGCGGCGCTCTTGGCCCCGCAAACCTCTGCTTCAACAGACTTCTTTGCGTATACTCCTCCTCAGCTCGTCAGGGACATTCAGACCTTAGACGAGGTTTATTTAATTTGATAGTTATTGTTTAGACATTCTTCGTCTAAAATGTAAGGTTTTCGCATCCGCGAAAAAACTGCTGTACTTCAGTTTTTAACAAATACATTTTTATGGCGTGACCTTAGAAAGCTATGTTCTTAAGGCTATACCGGTAATTTAAAATGTATTTGTCGCGAGTGCCTCGGACTTACCCGCGAATCATTTACTTCACACAATATCCCTCATTTTTATGCTCAACCAAAGCATTAAATTTTTTTATCGAAAATAAGCTAGTCGCTTTTTTACTCTTAGTCCTCCTTTTGGGTTGGGGGATCGCCACGGCACCCTTCAATTGGGATGGTATTTCAGAAATTGCGAGAATTCCGAGAGCTCCCGTTGCGGTGGATGCAATTCCTGATCTTGGGGAAAATCAGCAAATTGTTTTTACCAAATGGCAAGGGCGCTCGCCGCAGGATATTGAAGATCAAATTACATATCCTTTAACTTCTGCGCTTTTAGGAATTCCCGGAGTAAAAACTATACGCAGCTCTTCCATGTTTGGTTTTTCGAGCATCTATCTCATTTTTGAAGAAGACGTCGAATTTTACTGGAGCCGAAGCCGCATTCTTGAAAAGCTCAATTCACTTCCTGCAAATCTTCTGCCGGAAGGGGTTAATCCGTCTTTGGGGCCTGATGCTACCGGTTTAGGACAAATCTTTTGGTACACTCTTGAAGGGCGCGATGCAGACGGAAACGTCACCGGCGGCTGGGATTTACAAGAACTGCGCAGCATTCAGGATTATTATGTGAAATACAGTCTGGCTTCGGCTGGCGGTGTTGCTGAGGTGGCATCAATAGGAGGATATGTACAGGAATATCAGATTGATGTAAACCCAGAACTGCTAAAACAATACAATATAAGTCTTGATGCACTGGTCAAGGCGGTGAAGTCGAGTAATGAAGAAATTGGTGCTCAAACCCTAGAGATCAATAAAGCAGAGTATCTGGTGCGGGGGTTGGGTTATATCAAATCTCTTGAAGATATCGAAAATGCCGTAGTGACCTCAGAAGCTTATACATCGATCCGTGTTAAAGATGTGGCTCGCGTTCATATGGGGCCGGCACCACGCCGCGGAATTTTAGATAAAGAAGGCGCTGAGGTGGTAGGCGGAGTAGTAGTAGCGCGCTACGGCGCTAACCCTATGGAGGTCATCACGAATGTAAAGGCTCAGATCAAGGAACTTAGCGCGGGCTTACCCTTAAAAACTTTAGGTGATGGCAGAGTCTCTCAGCTTACCATTGTACCATTTTACGATCGTACCCAGTTAATTCAGGAGACTTTGGGCACACTTGATGAAGCCCTCACCATGGAAATCCTGATTACCATTCTTGTGATCGTCGTAATGCTTTTTAACTTAAGGGCTTCCCTGTTAATTTCCGGATTGCTACCTGTTGCTGTCTTTATGGTTTTTATCGCGATGAAGCTTTTTGAGGTAGACGCAAATATTGTTGCGCTCTCCGGGATCGCTATCGCGATTGGGACGATGGTAGATGTAGGCGTAATTCTTACCGAAAATATGATTCGGCATCTAGAAGATGCAGATAAAAATGACTCAAAACTGTCATACAACACCCTGATCTATAATGCCACGGCAGAAGTTTCGGGCGCTATTGTTACCGCTGTGCTCACTACCATTATAAGTTTTATTCCGGTATTTACGTTAATGGGTGCAGAGGGTAAATTGTTCCGCCCCTTGGCGTTTACTAAAACCGCAGCATTAACCGCGTCACTCATCATCGCACTTTTCTTGATTCCGCCTTTTGCAGCTTTAATTTTTAAGAAATGAAAATTTAAATCAACGACACAAAACCTAGTTTATGCACTTCTAATTCTAATAGGAAGCATCGCGGTGTTTTTCGGTGTTTGGCTGGGGCTTGTATTGATCGCTTTTGGAACGCTGTACTTTTTACGCAAAGCGAAAGAACTTCCGTTTCAAAACCTTAAACAAGCTGAGATCACAATTATCGTTTTAGCGATCGTTTTTTTGTTGGCAACCTATTGGAGACCTTTAGGTTTCAACCGAAGCATTTTTATAAACCTCTTGTTTGTAACCCTGATTTGTACATCATTTTTTGTCCTGTTCTGGGTTTTACGACGGTTTTATGACCGTATTTTAAGATGGGCTTTAGCAAACCGACTCTTGTTTCTTGCCCTACCGGCAACCTTGTTGATCAGTGGCGCGTGGATCTATTCAAAAATGGGTAAGGAGTTTATGCCGGCACTCAACGAAGGAACTTTCTTGCTGATGCCTACTTCGCTTCCTCACGCAGGCGTGGAAGAAAATAAACGGGTGTTGCAACAACTCGATATGGCTGTGGCGAGTATTCCCGAAATAGAAACGGTTGTCGGAAAAGCCGGCAGAGCTGAGTCTGCACTTGATCCCGCGCCTTTGTCAATGTATGAAAATATTATTCAGTACAAACCAGAATATATGTTGAACGCAGCCGGAAGTAAGCAGCGGTACAAGGTGGATGAGCAAGGTTATTTTTTGCTACAAGATGGTAGCAAAGCTTATAATCCCAATATTCAGACCGAAGCGGTTGCAGATGAAATTAGTATGAAATTTCCGGTGTCGGCTGAAGATTTAATAGAAGATGAAACGGGTGCGTACTATCGCAACTGGCGTCCAGAGATTCAATCTCCTGACGCAATCTGGAAGGAGATCGCGCGCGTAACGCAACTTCCCGGAGTGACTTCGGCACCAAAACTTCAGCCTATAGAAACCCGTTTAGTAATGCTGCAAACAGGGATGCGCGCACCTATGGGAATTAAGATTAAAGGGCAAAATTTGGAGCAGATCGAAGCGTTTGGCTTTCAGCTTGAAAAACATTTAAAACAAGTTGAAGGCGTAAAAGCCGAAGCGGTTTTTGCCGATCGAATCGTGGGAAAACCCTATTTGCTTTTAGATATTAAACGAGACCGGCTTGCGCGTTATGGTATTTCGATTGCAGATGTGCAGCAAGTGCTTGAAATTGCCGTAGGCGGAATGCCCATCACTCAAACTGTAGAAGGTCGCGAGCGGTATTCGGTGCGGGTGCGTTATCCTAGAGCGCTACGGGAACATCCTGAGGATCTTGAGAATATTTATGTTCCGGTAGCAACAGGAAACCCGGTGCCACTCAGTGAACTGGTGGAAATACGCTACGAGCAAGGACCGCAAGTAATTAAAAGTGAAGATACCTTTTTAGTGGGGTATGTTTTATTTGATAAGCTAGATGGTTATGCTGAGGTTGATGTGGTAGAACAGGCACAAGCAGTGCTTCAGTCTAAGATAGACTCCGGCGAGTTGGTGGTTCCGCAAGGCATCAACTATCAATTTACAGGAACGTATGAGAATCAGTTGCGTGCGGAGAAGACCTTGACCGTTGTGGTGCCCATGGCATTGCTCATCATTTTCTTAATTCTTTACTTTCAGTTTAAATCGGTGAGCACTTCATTTATGGTCTTTACAGGGATCGTGGTGGCATTTGCCGGAGGCTTTATAATGCTTTGGCTGTATGGTCAAGCGTGGTTCTTGAATTTTGAGTTTTTTGGAGCGAATCTAAGAGATTTGTTCCATATGAAAACCATAAATCTGAGCGTTGCGGTTTGGGTCGGTTTTATTGCGCTCTTTGGGATCGCAACCGATGATGGCGTCGTGATGGCCACCTACTTAACGCAGACTTTTAGTAAAACGAATCCTTCCGATCGCGAGGGAATTCGGCAAGCGACGCTACGTGCAGCTAACAAGCGCATCAGGCCGTGTTTGATGACCACGGTGACCACAATTTTAGCGTTGTTGCCGGTACTCACATCAACCGGAAGAGGTAGTGACATTATGATCCCAATGGCGATCCCCATATTTGGCGGGATGATCATTGATGTCACCTCGTACTTTATCGTACCGGTGTTGTATAGTTGGAAAAAAGAAATAGCCTTGAACTCATGAAAAATAAAATAATCATAGCAAGCATAATCCTACTGGGCACAACAGTTGTTGCGAACGCTCAGGATTTAAGTGCATATATCGCACAAGCAGAAGCTCAAAACCCCACGCTTCAAGCCTATGCATTGCGATATGACTTGGCACAAGAACAGGTAAACGAAGTGAATAGCTTACCGGATACTGAATTTGGTGTGGGATATTTTGTTGAAACTCCTGAAACCCGAGTAGGAGCTCAGCGCGCGCGCTTTTCGGTTAAGCAAATGTTGCCATGGTTTGGTACTATCGCTAAGCGACAGGAATATCAAACTGCTATAGCAGATAATGAATATCTGGAATATGTGATCGCAAAGCGAAAGCTTAGCCTTGAGGTGGCACAAAGTTATTACCAACTTTATGGCATCCATGCAGAAGAACATGTAGTGCAGCAAAATCTGGACTTGCTAGACCGTTTTAAAGAACTTGCACTAAATGCAGTTGAGGTGGCTGAAGCTTCGGTGGTAGATGTACTCAAGCTAGAAATGCGCCAAAACGAACTCAACGCACAACTCGCGATTTTAGACGAACGTAAACGCGCTGCAGCCCTTCAGTTTAAAAACACCTTAAACGTGGCTCAGGATACTCCGATACAACTAGTGGATAGTTTGACGATTCCGCAATTAGAAACAAGCGATTCAAATGAAGCGCTTGAAACCAATCCGGAGCTGTTGAAATATGATGCGTTGTATAAAAGTATCACCCAGGCCGAATTACTCAACCAGCAAGAGTCGGCTCCTAAATGGGGTGTGGGACTTGATTACATTCCGGTCAGCGAGCGAACAGATCTATTTCCTGCAGATAACGGCAAAGATATCGTGATGCCAATGGTATCGGTTTCGGTGCCTATTTTCAATTCAAAGTATAAGTCGGTTACCCGTCAAAATGAGCTTCGGCAACAACGCATTACAGCGGAAAAAGAGCAACGCTTGAAGTATTTAGAAAATCTTTTAGCAGAAGCTAAACAGTATAGTAATGCTGCGCGCATTAACTTTAATGCACAACAACAGAACATTGCTCAAGCCCAAGATGCTGAAGCTATTTTACTCAAAAGTTATGAGACCGGTACGATTGACTTTAGTGATGTACTTGATATTCAAGAATTGCAATTGAGCTTTCAACGTAAACAAATACAGGCTGTTCAAGATTTTTATGAGCAGACTGCTTTAATCAATTATTTAACCAATAACTAAAACCATGAAAAAGACCTTAAATTTTATAAGTATCGCCGTAGTAGCCTTAAGCTTAGTTTCCTGCGGAAATGATAAAAAATCAAATTCTGAGACAGATGTCAAATTAGAAGACCACCAAGAACAACCTATGCAAATGGAAGAAGTTGATGAAATGGGCGAAAAAAACAAAGCTTCGGCAGAAGCACCGGAGAACAAAGTGGATAATGCGCCGCTTGCCTTTGCAGATAACAACGCCAATGCCGTTTGGGAAGCCTATGCCAAAGTTCAGCAGGCTTTAGTCGCTAGTGATTCAGAAAAAGCAAAACAAGAAGCAGCCCAACTTGCCATGATTTTTGACGAAAGAAATGCAAAACTCAAGACTTTGGCTGAAGGAATAGCAACCACTGATGAGTTGCCGGCACAGCGCAAGGCGTTTGCAGCATTCGCTACGGGAGCAAAAGCCTATTTTAAAAGTACCATAAAGGCAGGAACACTATACGTGCAGCATTGCCCAATGGCTTTTGATGGAAAAGGAGCCGACTGGCTGGCTAAAGATACCGCAGTGACCAATCCATATTTCGGAGCTAAAATGCTCAATTGCGGTTCGGTAACGGCAACCATAACTCAGTAAACTAGCACTATGAACGACTTTTTAAAACAATGGGGTGAAGCGGCTTATACCACTGCGGGATTCTTCTGGATGGCGCTGTGGGCATTTGCACTGGGCTACCTCATCAGCAGTATGATTCAAATCTTTGTAACCGAAAAGCGGATGCAAAAAACCATGGGTGGCAACGAGACTAAAGGCGTCTTGCTAGGAACCTTTTTTGGGTTTATCAGCAGTTCGTGCAGTTTTGCAGCACTTGCTTCGACCAAATCGTTGTTTAAAAAAGGAGCGAGTTTTGTAGCTAGTATTGCCTTCTTACTGGCTTCGACCAATTTGGTCATCGAACTTGGGATCATTATTTCCATTTTTTTGGGTTGGCAATTTGTGGTAGGTGAGTATGTAGGTGGCGTGTTACTCATTTTACTCAGTTGGATTTTGATCAGATTGATCAATCCTAAAAAGTTGATTGAGAATGCCCGAAAAAATCTAGGCGAGAAAGAGGACGATACGGATCCAGATTCCAAATCTTGGAAGCAGAAAATGAAATCTGAAGAAAGTTGGGCAAAAGTGGCCAAACAGTACGGGATGGAATGGAAAATGGTCTGGAAAGACGTGACCGTAGGCTTCACCATCGCCGGTATCGTAGCTGCATTTGTACCCGATGCGTGGTTTCAGACGCTATTTATAGGTTCGGGAGACGGGAATACTGACTTTAGTTTTCTTGAGATTTTAGAACATATAATAGTAGGGCCGGTCGCTGCATTCATCACTTTTATTGGATCTATGGGTAACATTCCGCTTGCGGCTTTGCTCTTTGGTAAAGGTGTAAGTTTTGCCGGCGTGATGGCGTTTATTTTCAGTGATCTGGTGGTGTTTCCTATTTTGAGAATCAACGCCAAGTATTATGGCTGGAAGATGTCTCTATTCATCCTGTTTTTACTGTTCACTTCCTTAGTGGGGGCTTCGCTGCTGTTGCACTACGGTTTTGAGGCTTTTCAATTACTTCCTAATCCCAGTCAAGTGAAAGTTCAAGATGCCTCTTATTTTAAACTGAATTATACCTTTTTCTTGAATCTGGCTTTTCTGGCAGGTTCGGGTTACCTTCTCTACCTAGGCTTTTTTAAACATAAAGATATGATGCATATGAAAGAAATGGCGCCCAAAAGCAAAACCTTAGAACGTACCTTAAAATATGCAGCTTTAGGGTGTTATGTGTGGCTAACCGCAGGTTTATTGATCAAGTTTTTTAACTAAAGCCAATGACATAGCTATAATCAAATTTTAATATTCATATAATGACACATACTTATAAAATTACAGGAATGACGTGTGAAGGATGCAGATCTGGCGTTGAGGCTAAATTGAATGCCGTGCCTGATGTAGCTCACGCCAAAGTCAATCTAAATGCTGGTGAAGCCCAGATCACGATGCATAAGCATATTGCTACGCAAACCCTTCAGCAAGCCTTGCCTTCAAAATATGAGATCTCAGAAACGGAGAATCATGCACAGCCAAAATCAAATGTGTTTGAAACTTCAACTGCTGAAACATCACAAAGCAAAATTCAGCAACTTAAACCTTTGTTTTTAATTTTTGCATTCTTGATCGCTGCAGCGGTTTTATTGCATAAAGAGACTTGGGACTGGCAGGCGATAATGCTCGATTTTATGGGGCTGTTTTACATCGTATTCAGCTTTTTTAAATTGTTAGATCTTAAAGGTTTCCCGGCGAGCTTTAGCATGTATGACCCTTTGGCTAAGGCGATCCCGGCATATGGTTGGGTGTATCCGTTTATCGAATTGGCACTAGGCCTATGCTTTTTAATGCGGTTTCAGATTACCGTTGCACTTATAGTGACTTTAGTCATTTTAGGCATTACCACAATTGGAGTTACACGCACGTTGCTGGACAAAAAAGCGATCACCTGCGCTTGTTTAGGTACTGCTTTAAAATTGCCTATGACCGAAGCTACTTTTATCGAAAATGCGCTGATGATCGTAATGGCTCTGGTGATGCTGTTCATTTAAAATCAACTTTATGAAAAAGATTGTAGCATTCAGTTTAACCACATTGGTTCTTGGTTTGGCGCTTGGATATCTTCTTTCTAATCCTTCGGAAGGAGCGAAAGAAGTACCTAGTGAGGATACTGCGTTATGGACCTGCTCTATGCATCCGCAAATCTTGCGAAATGAACCCGGAGATTGTCCCATTTGTGGGATGGATTTGATTCCGGCACAACAAGAAAGCGCAGGATTAGCAGTCAATCAATTCAGAATGACTGATCGTGCGATCGCTCTGGCGGATATTCAGACGACCGTTGTGGGCAATTTAGGAGAAACAACCTCTGAATTGAAATTATCAGGAACCATAGCCATAAATGATGATCAAGTGGCTACGCAGCCGGCACATTTTGACGGTAGAGTAGAGCGTTTGATGGTTACTTCTGTGGGGCAACAAGTGCGTAGAGGCCAGCAAGTGGCGACTATCTATTCGCCGGAACTGGTCGCTGCACAACAAGAACTGGTAACCGCGGCAAAACTTAAAGATAAACAGCCCAAACTTTATGAGGCGGTGCGCAACAAGTTTAAAAACTGGATGATCTCTGATGCACTTTTAGATGAAATTGAAACTACCGGAAATACGGTGACGCGTTTTCCAATCTATGCGCACGTTGCGGGAGTCGTGCGTGAATTGATGGTAAGCGAAGGTGCGCATATTATGGACGGCAATCCTATATTTAAAGTAGCCAATCTGAATACGGTTTGGGCCGAATTTGACGCGTATGAGCATCAGATCAATCAGCTTAAAATTGGTCAGGATTTAGAGATCACAACAAATGCTTATCCAGATCAGCGATTTAATGCCAAGATCTCTTACATAGACCCTGTGCTCAATAGTGCAACGCGAACGGTGACGGTACGGGCTACCTTGACGAATCCCCAAGAGGTATTAAAACCCGGAATGTTTATTGAAACTAAACTAAAAGGAAGCGCTTCTGAAGCGAGCACGATCACAGTACCGGCATCCGCGGTGTTGTGGACGGGTGATCGCTCACTGGTATATGTGAAACCTAAAAGTGACCAATCAGTTTTTGAAATGCGAGAAGTTACTTTAGGAACCAAATCTGGGGATTATTATGAAATTCTAAACGGATTGTCGCCCGGCACCGAAATTGTTACCAATGGCACGTTTACCGTTGACGCTGCGGCTCAGCTTAGTGGCAAAAAATCAATGATGTATCAAGGTACCGGTTCTGAATTACAAGAAACAGCGCCCAATTTTCAGTTATCCGAAACATTTCAGAAAGAATTAAACGCGGTGTTGCCATCCTATTTTACTCTGAAGGATGCTTTTGTGGCTTCAGATGCGCAAGAGGTGCAAAAAGCATCAGAGAACTTCAGAGAGGACATCGAAGCCTTAAAAGTAGACGGTTCGTCAACCGAAGTTCAGAGCCTCCTGGCTACTGTTTTTGAACAAGCAGCGAAAATTTCAAATAGTTCCACTTTAGCAGAGCAACGCGAAAACTTTATCAGTTTGAATGTGCATTTTACCGCAGTGGTACAGAACAGTACAGCGATAAAGCCTTATCTGTTTGTGCAGCGGTGCCCGATGGCCAATAATAGTCAAGGAGCCATTTGGTTAAGCAATTCTGATGAAATTAAAAATCCGTATTACGGCGAAGCGATGCTCACCTGCGGAAGCACTATTGATACTCTGGGAGGTTAAGAACTAAGTTATTTCCTTTATAATTATTGAAGTTTTTAGCATTTAATTCCTTTAGAACGCATCGATTAAACTGTTGAATTTTAAGCAATTAAAAGGTTGTGGTTTGGTTTGGATTTTGTAATAATTTGTAGAGAAGCTTAGGTAAAACGAAATAAGATTGTATTTTAACCGCTTTAGCAAAAAAACAACGTTTTAGAAAATCAAAAAAATACAGTTTAGACTGCCCCAACTGCACACAGTACTATGACCACATACAGCGTAATTACCGGAACCGGAATTTATTTACCAAAGAAAAAAGTAAGCAACGATGACTTCTTAGATTTTGCTTTTTACGAATCTAACGGAACGCCCATTGCAAAAGATAATCGGTATGTGGTAGATAAATTTAAAGAGATTACCACGATTGAAGAGCGCCGTTATGTAGCCGATGATTTAGTTGCTTCTGATATTGCTTATTTTGCTGCAAAAGATGCGATTAAAGATGCGCAACTTGATCCTGAGACGCTGGATTATATTATTGTAGCTCATAATTTTGGAGATGTAAAACACGGTTCAAACCGAAGCGATATGGTGCCGGCTCTGGCTGCTAGGGTCAAGCATAAATTAAAAATCAAGAATCCGGAGTGTGTGGCTTATGACGTGCCCTTTGGTTGTCCCGGCTGGTTACAAGGGATGATCCAGGCTGATTATTATATTAAATCAGGCGACGCTAAAAAAATTCTGGTCATTGGAACCGAAACCTTATCTAGGGTTATTGATTTACACGATAGAGACAGTATGATCTATGCTGATGGGGCAGGAGCGACTATTCTAGAAAGCAGAGAAGCTGATCAGCGCATCGGAATTTTAGCACATAAAACCCGTTCAGACACGTATCGTTATGCCGAAATGCTTACGATGGGATGTTCTTATAATATTACCGAAGAAAATAAGCAGGATCTTTATTTAAAAATGAACGGAAGACGTTTATATCAATATGCGTTAGAAACGGTACCACTTTCCATAAAAGCTTGTTTAGATAAAGCCGAGGTGCCGATCGAAAAGGTAAAGAAAGTGCTGATACATCAAGCAAACGGCAAAATGGACGACGCGATCATAGACCGACTGTATAAACTATACGGATATGAAGAAGCGCCAGAAGGTATTATGCCGATGATCATTTCGTGGTTAGGGAATTCTTCTGTAGCCACCGTACCTACTTTACTCGACTTAATCTTAAAAAATAAAGTGGAAGGCCACAGCATTGAAGCCGGAGACCTAGTAGTTTTTGCTTCGGTAGGAGCGGGAATGAATATTAATGCTGCGGTTTACCAATTTTAAAATGTTTTTGCTTGTCGGTGTAAGTGTTTGATTGTTATAATTTTGGGTGCTTTATTGAATTTTCAGATTTAATTAATATTATTACTGATAATACTTTTCATAATTAAATCTTAAACATTAACATTTAATTGCAAATTTTAGGTTAAAAACCTTACTTTTGAGAGACTGGGCTCACGGTTATTATTTTAAGCAATATTGCTTTTGTGAGTGCTTAACCTCTAAAAAGATTTTGTGACTACAAATACAAAAACTAACAAAGCAACTCACGTAATCGTAGGAATAGGAGCAAGTGCAGGTGGCCTGCAAGCGCTCAATGACTTTTTTGATAATGTTCCTACGGCATCACTATACAGTTATATTGTGGTGCAACACCTTTCTCCAGATCATAAAAGCTTGATGGCAGAGCTTTTAGGGAAGAATACTAAAATTCCTATTGAGGTTATTGAAGATGAAGGAGAGATCAAAGCCAATTGTATTTATCTGATTCCGCCTACTAATAATTTGGTGATTAAAGACGGAAAATTCAGACTTTTAGAAAAACCCAAAGATAAATCGCTTAATCTACCTATAGACCTCTTTTTTGAGTCGCTCGCTAATCATTCTAAAGAACATTGCGCCGGGATCATCTTAAGTGGAACCGGAAGCGATGGTTCGCGCGGAATTAGAGCCATAAAAGAGAAAGGTGGCGTGGTTATGGTGCAACAACCTGAGCAGGCCAAATTTGATGGTATGCCGCGTAACGCCATAAAAACTGGCCTAGCAGATTTTATCGTTCCGGTGGAACGTATAAGTGACGAACTTTCCAATTATTTTGAAGCCCAAAGCAGTATTGACTTTGACGCCGAACTTTACCAATACGATGAGCGTCTTTTAAAAGAGATTTTAAAAGTGCTTAAAACTCATACCGCACTCGATTTTAGTCTTTACAAACGTCCCACCCTACTGCGCCGCATTGGTAGACGGGTACGTGTACTCAAGCTCGATTCTCTTGAAGGTTATTTTGAATATTTGAAGACCCATAAAGAAGAGGTTCAAACGCTATACAAAGAATTTTTGATAGGGGTAACCAAGTTTTTTAGAGATTATAAAGTTTGGGAGCTATTGGCAGAAGGTATTATACCTGAACTGGTCGCTTCAAAAGATGATGGCGATGTGATTAAGGTTTGGGATGTTGGGTGCAGCACAGGAGAAGAGCCGTTTTCTTTGGGGATTTTATTTTTAGAGGAAATCGAAAAACAAGACAAAGATGTTTCGCTTAAGATCTTTGCAACAGATGTTTCTCAAGATCATTTAGATATTGCCAGTCGCGGAAGCTATTCAGAAAATGTATTGAGCGATCTTTCTAAGGATCGTCTCAAAAAATATTTTAGAAAGCACGGAGACGATTTTGTGGTAAAAGATAATTTAAGAAAATGCATTATTTTTTCTAATCACGATATCACTAATGATCCGCCATTTAAAAATATGGATGTGGTGATGTGTCGTAATCTTTTGATCTATCTTCAAAACGATGTGCAAACTAAAGTCATTCATCTGCTGCATTATGCGTTGAAGCAAGACGGTATTTTGACGTTAGGCTCCAGCGAATCTCTGGGTGTGCATAAAGATAATTTTGAGGAAATCAATAGAAAGTGGAATATCTACAGAAATATAGAAAGTTCTGAGCGCTTAAAAACCGAAATGTTGAATTCTACGGCAGAACGTCAAACGTTTAAACGTCACGAAAACGGAATGAAAAACGGAAACGTGCAAAATTACAGCAACACGCAACGCCTGAAAGAAGAGATCAGTAAGGCGATCATTCAGCAGTATGGGGCTGCAAGTGTGTATATTGATGAGAACTTCCAGATTTTGGAAGCTATGGGCGCTTTTAAAAAATATGCGCAATTACCCGAAGAAGGTTTTACAACAAACCTTATTGATATGCTTCCGGAAGAACTCGCCGGCCCCATTAAAAACACCGTGAATAAAGCAAAAAGAAAGCGCTCACAAATCTTGTATAAAGACGTGGAGGTGTATGGGGATGATGAAGAATTACAAACCCGTCTTGATGTCTTAGTTAAGCCTATTAAAAACGGCGTTGCAGAAGGCGATTTTCATTTTATTATAACGCTTATTGAGCAAGACCGTGAGCATAACAAAGCGATTATCGTTGAGCGCGCTGATATTCATAAATCTTCACAAGAACGCATAAGAGATCTTGAGGAAGAGCTAAAAGAGACACAATACGAGCTGAGTAATGCGCTTGAAGAAGCAGAAACCAGCAACGAAGAATTGCAGGCGTCAAACGAAGAACTTCTGGCGTCTAATGAAGAATTGCAAAGCACCAATGAAGAATTGCAAAGCACCAATGAAGAATTGCAAAGTGTAAATGAAGAGTTACACACCGTAAATGCTGAGCATATAGAAAAGATGGAAGATCTGGCGATGCTTAATGCGGATATGGATAATCTTCTGGATAGTACCCGAATTGGTACAGTTTTCTTAGATAAGAATTTGATTATCAGAAAATTCACACCGGCGATCCGGGAGCATTTTCATTTGGTAAAACAAGATATTGGGCGATCCATAGAGAATTTTGTGGCGAATTTTGGCATTCGTAGACGTAAAACCATTGTAGATAACATTAAATCTGTAATGGAAACCGGGCAGGTTTTTGAAAAGCGTATCAAAAGTAAATCCGGGCGCTATTTTTTACAGCGTATTTCTCCGTTCGTTACAGGCCAGGATAAAATTGATGGGGTGGTCATCACCTTTATTGATATTCACAAGGTCGAACAATCACAGGAGCGTTTGCGTAAAAGTGAAGAGAAATTCAAAGCTTTTTATGAGGATGATCCAGTGATGCACGTTACGATCAATTCGCATACTGGTCTGATCTCTGAGTGCAATAAGCTTTTCGTAGAGACTTTGGGCTTCAAAGAGAAAAATGAAATTATTGGTAAGTCTATCTTTGAGTTTTATCCGAAGCGTACGAAGGTTAAAGCAATTGCTTTGTTAGACGAACTCGAAAAATCGGGTAGTATCGCTAATGAAGAATTAATGCTAGAATGTGTTGATGGAGACAAAGTAGATGTGCTGTTTAATGCTGAGTTGATGACCACAACTTCTGCGAAAGATACCACCCAATGGCGTTGCACGCTGATGGAGATCACAGATCTTAAAAATGCGCAACAAGAGTTACAAAAGCAAAAAGAAGACCTAGAACGCATCAATACAGATCTAGAACAATTTGTTTCGATTTGTTCGCATGACCTTCAAGAACCGCTTTCGACGATTAGATTCAGTAGTGATTTTCTTTCGAAGAAATTCAGTAGTGAATTGAGTGAAAAAGGTAAAGAATATCTAGGTTATATTCACGAAGCTTCCGGGCGAATGGCAGAGCAGATTAAAGCGCTGCTAGAACACAGCCGCATTGGGGAAGACCTTAAAAAAACCAAAGTAGATGTAGCCGAATTGCTTGAGGTGGTAAAATACGATCTCAACCGAAGCATTAGGGAAGCGAACGCAACTGTAACCGTGGGTAAAATGCCACAAATGATGGCCTACGAAACCGAATTGCGTTTATTGTTTCAGAATTTGATCAGTAATGCTTTAAAATACCGAAAGAAAGACACCAACCCAAGTATTCGAATCTCAACGTTCTCTGATGATGAATACCAGACCTTCGCTATTGCAGATAATGGGATAGGAATTAAAGAAGATGATCTTGAGGCGATCTTTAAGATTTTTGGTCGTGTTCCTACCGAAGAAAAATACGACGGCACCGGTGTAGGTTTAGCGCATTGTAAAAAGATCGTAAAACTGCACGAAGGTAAAATCTGGGTAGATTCAGAGTTTGGTCAAGGAAGTACGTTCTATTTCAAAATTAAAAAATAACTATGGCTCACGGTCCGACGTCACTATATCCCAAAGAAGTTACTTTAACCAATTGCGACAGAGAACCCATTCACATTTTAGGTAAAATTCAAAAGCACGGGTATCTTATTGCCTGTGATGCCACCTCACATATCGTAAATTACTGTAGTGATAACATCGCTCAGATTCTTGATAAAAGCCCCGAAGCGCTTTTAGGTCAATCTTTAAAAGCGGTTTTTGATGAGGTGCAAACGCAGCAGCTTTTAGAGACTAAAGTTGCTGAGAAGGCCACGCCTATACATACCACCATAGAGGGTCAACACTATGCGATGTTAGCTCACCTTAATGAAGGCAATCTGGTTGTAGAATTTGAGCCTCTGGAAGTTGATGCCAATGCTTTTGAATATCAAAATCAATTGGCAGAGATCGTAAGCAAACTCAACGGAGCGGGCGAGGAGCAGCGTATGTGCGATGTCACTGCAGATTTGATCAAAGAGTTTTTTGGGTACGACCGGGTGATGATCTATCGGTTTGATGAGCATTGGGATGGAATCGTGGTTTCAGAAGCCCGGGAATCGCATTTAGAAAGCTGGTTAGGCTTACGATATCCGGCGTCAGATATTCCGCAGCAAGCGCGTAAATTGTTTTTAAAACAAGGGGTGCGCATCATTGCAGATGTAACGAGTACACCGGTACACATACAAGCTTTAGGTGGTAAAGAGCAAGAAAACCCTATTGATCTATCGTTGAGCGAAACCAGAGCCTCGTCACCAATTCATATTGAATATTTAGAAAATATGAACGTTGGAGCTTCGCTAACCGCAGCTATAATCTCAGAAGGAGCCTTGTGGGGCTTGATCGCTTGTCATCATTATTCACCTAAATTCGTTGACTTTTATAAACGCCAATCCTGTAAATTTCTAACACAAATATTTTCTAGTCAGCTGGTGCTGCTTTCTTCAAATATCCTTTTACAAAAGCTAAATGAAGCCTCAAAAACACGTAGTCTTTTGATGGAAAAGATCACCAAAAACTGGAATGTTCATAAAGGCCTGACCAAAGGATCACATACGATGCTTGATCTTACTCAGGCTCAGGGTGCGGCCGTGTTTTTAGACGGTAAGCTTAAAAGAGTAGGCATCACTCCAGATAAAGAACAGATACTAGCATTAATAAACCGACTCAAACCTCTTGAGCAGGATGAGGTAATCACCACACAGTTAACAAAAGACCTTCCGGAATTACAGGATATAAAAGCGAAAGCTTCTGGAGTGATGTGTTTGTTTTTGTCTAATCTTAAAAAGGATGCGATCCTTTGGTTCAAATCAGAAAAAATAGAGACCGTTAATTGGGCCGGAAATCCTGATAAACTAAGTACGCTAGATAGCAACGAACGCTTAACACCGCGAAAATCATTCGAAGCCTGGTCAATACAAGAAGAAGGTAAATCGGCTCCATGGGAAGATTATGAGATCGTTGCTGCTCGAGCGCTAAAGCAGGATATTTCTCAAATAATTCTTGAGAAATATGATGAGATCAAAGGCTTGCACAATCTGCTCCAGATCGCTTATGAAGACCTAGAAACCTTCAGTTATAGTGTAGCACACGATTTGAGAGCGCCTTTACGCGGGATTGATGGTTTTGCACACATCATTAAGGAAGACTATTTTGAGCAGCTTGATGAATTTGGCAAAAGTTCCATTGATACGATCATAGGTTCGGCGACTAAAATGAATCAGTTAATTGATGATATTTTAGCGTTCTCGATGGTTTCGCAATCAGAGATGAATAAAGATAAATTCTCGATGAACAAGCTCGTTGACGACGTGCTTGGGATTTTGCCTATTTCGCAAGATTATCCTTCGGTTTCGATTACTGTGGCTCCGCAAATGCCTCAAGCCTATGGAGATCGTAAAATGATCGCTCAAGTGCTTCAGAATTTATTGACGAATGCATTAAAATACACGAGAGCGGTTGAGCAGCCTCAAATAACCATCGGTTTTAAAGAGCATCAGAATAAAGGATTTTATTTTGTACAGGATAATGGGATTGGGTTTGATCAAAGCCACGAGAAGCGTATTTTTAGACTCTTTAACCGGTTGGTAGGAGACGAGTACGAAGGCTCAGGGATAGGTCTCACTATTGCCAAGCGCATTATAAAAAAACATAAGGGTGCTATAGCGGTGATCAGCAAGCCGGGTGAAGGAAGTACATTTTTATTTAATTTAGGTTAAAATTTAATCCGTGGCAGAAGATTATATTTTATCGATAGAAGACAATAACACTGATATTGCTTTGATGAACAGAATATTTCAAAAGAATATTCCGCATTACGGCATCAAACACATCTCAGATGGGCAGGAAGCGGTGGCTTTTTTAGAGTCTGAAGCATTTAGATTGCAGCAACCAAAACTCGTGTTGTTGGATATCAAAGTACCTCGTTTAAACGGATTGCAGATTTTAAAGAAATTTAGAAAGATCGAGGCATATTTAGGGATTCCGGTGGTAATGATGAGTTCGTCAGACCGAAAGGATGAAATAATAAAAGCGTATAAATTGGGTGCGAATAGTTTTATTGAAAAACCACGCAACTATCCCGAATTATCAAAGGCTTTACCGGCTTTGATTAACTATTGGATTGTTTACAATAAATAATATGATCACAGAAGAATTGAAAATTTTAATGGTTGAGGATAATCCCGCCGATGTGACGCTAATGAGACGAGAGATCTTTAAAGTGGCAGAAAATGCTGAGGTGATTGTATGCAACAACCTAACAGATTTTAGACTGAATCTGGTTAATAATCCGCCAGATCTGATTATATCAGATTACAATCTGCCTACGTGTTCTGGTTTAGAGATTTTAGAAGTTGCCCAAAAGTTGACCCCTTCGGTAACCTTTTTGTTCATCACCGGTACCATAAACGATGAGGAGCTTGCCGCTGATACCATTCTCAGTGGAGCATCTGGTTATATGCTGAAAAAGAATATCAGCAAATTGCATATTCGCCTGGAGCCTTACCTCAACGCCATATCTAAAAACGGACCGATGATGCATCCGGTGCGTAAAAAAATAGTAGAGAGTAAAAAACTCGTACGCGATATTGAAGTTTTTCTGGAGAATTTTTCTCGTGAAAATATGTCGCATCGCGAAGGAATGCTCAAAATTCAAGAAGACCTTAAACGCCTAAAATCAGGATATGATTTTAAAACACTTAAAGACCCAAACAGCAACTTTACACCAGAAGACTGAAGAAGATAATCTTGCAAAATTTATTCTCGATCACAGTATTGACGTTGCTACATACACTCAATTACTTCAACAAAATTACCTGGCTTACGCCCGTATAGATCGTATTTTAGAGGCTAATAGCGCTTCTTTAGATGAGAACTTAAAGGTGTACGCTGATGCGGCAAAAAGTAAAGCGCTAGCAAAAGATCTAACCGATCTGGACGCTGAAATTCCACAGGTTGAGTCAACTGAAGAACAGTTTAGTAGCGCTTATCTTTTAGGTTTGATCTATGTGGTTGAAGGTTCGATGATGGGAGGTTTGCTTATTAGAAAAAAACTAGAGTCTTGTGAGCATCTTAAAGATAAAACAACGCATAATTTCTTCGGAAAATCAGCACCTGAGGTTATGCAGCGCTGGAAGAATTTTACCGGTGCGGTAGAAGCCAAGCCGTACTCTGAGCAAGAACATCAAGACGCGGTAGATGGCGCGCACGCAGCATTTATGATCTTTAAAGATTCTTACAGCTACGCTTAGATTTTTTCGCAGTCAAGCATAAGGCTTTTACCATTTTCTAAAGTAGTAAAGAAAATATAGCGCTCACCACCGCTTTTAATTTTGAATTTTTTCCGTAAATCCGCTACAGAAGCTTTAAAATTACGCGTGGTAATATGCGCTTGTGTTCCTTTAAGCAACTGACTGATCGTCTTTTTTGAATACGGAATACGGTCTTTGATTTTAAATCGCCTGCCCGGAAACTCAATCAATTTTTCTGAAGTATAGAGCTGTGTGTTGACAGCCAATTTGTCTAGGGCGTAATGCTCTGAAATCCAGTTAAAGGCTCCCAGCTTAAGCAAAGCTGCATTGGGTTCATAAAGGTAGGTTTGTGGCTCATCAAAGGTGGCTTCAGCAAATTGTAATGCGTCAAAATCTACTGTGACCGGAGCATCAAAATCACTCGAGAGATTTACAGCAAAAAGGCTTAAAGCTTTAGTATCATCTTTTTTGGAAAGTATCCAAAGTAACTCTTTGACCTCATTTTTAACCGCAATGCTGTGAATTTGTAAAACATGTTTCAGTTCACGTAACCCGGCCGTGATATCCAACAACGGACTCGTTTTAACCATTAGAATATCGGTTTTATCTAATAGCAAGTCCAGGTATTCAGGGATATTGGGTTCGCAATCCTTCAGCATAAAAACCTTTCCTTTCACCTCATTTCTTCGCGATGGATCTGTAAAGATCAGATCAAAATGAGAAGAAGTATCTTTTAAAAAATCAATGCTGTTTTGATTGTGCGTTTGTATATTTTTTGCGCCCAATACTTCAAAATTATGCTGTGCCAGCGCACTGAGTTCAGGATTTAATTCGCAATGGATTACTTCGTCAAATTGCTGACTGAAGTAATAATCATCAATACCAAAGCCACCCGTAAGATCTAAAGCTTTCTTTCCGGAAAATAGGTTCGCTTTATACGCTGCGGTTTCTTCTGATGAAGTCTGTTCTAAATTGAGTTTTGGAGGGTAGAGTACTTCAGGATGCTTAAACCACGTAGGGAGTTTGCCTTCAGCTTTTTGTAACCCAATAAGTTGCTGAGCCAGTTCAGGACTGCTTATGGCCTCAAAAGGCGAGGAGCTTAATAAAACTTTAGAAACATCTGTTTTATAATGCGCTCTCAGGTATGCTTGAACTTCGGGCTGTAGCAAATTTTTATTAAGGCTCATACAGGTTTTCAGTAAGCTTTTGTACGATCTTATATTCTGAGAGAAACTCTTTTGCGATTACTTTGATCGCTGTGTAGGCAGGAATAGCAACCACCATCCCAAAAATACCAAAGATTAAACCTGCAATGACAATCACCAGAAAAATCTCTAAAGGATGTGATTTTACGCTGCTCCCAAAAATTAAAGGCTGATTGATAAAATTATCGATCAACTGCGCAATACAATACCCGATAAACACATAGATCATTTTCGGCAGAATCACCGTTTGAAAGTCGGCAGTAAAATTTCCACTAATCACAAGCAGCATCATCACCACGCCGCCAACAACCGGACCAATATAAGGAACCACATTGAGCATTGCGCAAAACAGCGCTATAGCAAAGGCATTGGGTATTTGAAAGCTTACCAGTAAAATAGCATAGATGGTAAATAGAATCATCAATTGCAGTAAAATTCCTAAGAAATAACGTGATAATAGTTGTTTGGTTTTATGAAAAACTCTTCGAAATCTTTTTTCTTCTCCTGTATTGGCAAAAACGAGAAAACTGTCTAAAAGCAGATGACTGTCTTTCAGCAAGAAGAATGAAATGAAGATTACCGAAAGTAAGCCCACAATTAACGAACTGAAATTACCCAGTATGCTATTGATAAATGTCGGAATCACCGAAATATCAAAATTCTTTATAAAGTCAGATTGTTTTAATCCTTCTATCAGCGTTACCTGGTCAACACCCATCGCTCGGCTGAATTCTACATTAAGCCGGTTGATGTTGTGTTTTACTTCTTCAAAATTGATTTTACTAATATGCTCACTTTGATCAATTAAAATAGGAATAAACAATGCGAGAATCCCCGATATTACAATGAGCACCATAATGAGGGTAGCTATTGCGGCAGCCACGGCGCTAAATCGGCACTTATTTTTTAAGAAATTGACCACCGGTCTTCCTATCAAAGAAATGACCGCAGCAATACAGATAAATACAAGTACTGCCTGAATTTTATACAAAAACCATAGTATAAATACAATTCCGGCGATGATCCCCAAGGCTCTGAGAATACCGTATGCAATGACTTTAGATTTATCTTTCATATTTCGGGGCATTTAATAATTGGTATGCGGCGATGGCGGCAGCTTGGCTCACGTTCATACTGCTGTTTTTGCCGTGCATCGGGATATAGGTTAAATAGTCTAACTGCTCTAGAATACGCTGGTCAATTCCGTGCCGTTCATTGCCTAAAAATAAGGCTATTTTTTCAAATGCTTGGTGTTTAAATATTTCCAATGGAATACTTTGTGTGGTCAGTTCGAGACCGATACACGAAAAACCTTCACTTTTCAATTGCAGAAGAAGGGTTTCAGCATCTTCCACGGCGGTGTACGCTACCTGCTTTTCACAGGAACGTGCAGTACGTTTGAGGCGGGTGCTTTCAAAATTAAGACTTGCCTGGCAAAAATAAATATGCTGAATACCTAAAGCATCTGCAAGCCGAAAAAGACTTCCCGCATTTGCCGGACTATTTATGCGATCACAGACCAGTACAAAAGGTAATGGTTGTGGTGCTATTTGCGTCTCTTCGTGATTGAGTTGTTTAGTTTTCAAAGGCGTATTTTATAATATTAGCGCCCATTTTTAAAGCTTTTTCACGAACTTCAGGAGGATCGTTATGAACAGCCGGACTTTCCCAACCATCTCCTAAATCACTTTCTTTTGTGTATAGGATGATCAGGCGTCCTTCTTTAAACAACCCGAATGCCTGAGGTCTTAATCCATCGTGTTCGTGAATTTTGGGTAATCCTTGCGGAAAAGCAAATGCACTTGAGAATACAGGATGGTTTGCAGGCAACTCGATCAATTCTTCTTGCGGATACAATTTCTTGAGCTGCGGTCGCAAGTATTCATCAATGCCGTAATTATCGTCTATGTGTAAAAAGCCACCACTGTTTAAGTAGTCTCTTAAATTGCGCAGCGCATCTTCAGAAAAATAAACATTACCGTGACCGGTCATATGCACGAAAGGATATTGCATTATGGCAGGATCTGTGGCTTTAATTGTTGCTATATTAGGGTCAATGGCTGTATGAATAGAAGTATTGCAAAACTGAGCTAGATTGGGTAACGAGGTAGGATTAGCATACCAGTCGCCGCCACCTTCGTATTGCAATACCGCTATTCTTTGGGCACAAAGCACATGAGACCCTGTGAATAGGAGTGTTAATAAAGAGCAAAGCCAAAGCTTAATCACGTAGTTTTAGTTTTTTAAATTGAAAACGAAAATACTTATTTTCTAGCCAACGCACTATTTTTTAAAATTTCATTAGGGCTTGGCAAGCATAAAAGTTAAAACGATAATAACCCCTTCCTAAAAATAAGGTTTATGAGTGCCTCTAATACTGATTATCTCGCTCAGATCATACCCATTCTTCCCGTAAAAGATGTGCTGGAAGCCTTAGAATTCTACATCCAAAAACTTGGCTTTGAGTTGGTTTTTATTGATGAAGAACGCCAGCCGCGTTATGCGGGTATTCGGCGCAATAACATCGCGCTGCATCTGCAGTGGCACGAAGCTTCAGAATGGGAGCAGGACAAAAACAGACCTATGTTGCGCATTCAGGTGCAAGGTATTGAAAGCCTTTACAAGAAATACCAGCTTATGGGTGTATTTCACAACCATACTTCGCTTGAAGAAAAGCCTTGGGGTACTTTAGAATTTGCCTTTTACGATCCGTTTAAAAACGGCCTGATCTTTTATGCCGAAGCTTAAGCTTTGACGGTTTCTTTTAGAGGAATTTGATTTTTGATCAAATCATCAAAAGTTTCGCGCTCACGTATAAGGTGTGCTTTTCCTTCCATGAATAATACTTCAGCCGGGCGATATCTTGAGTTGTAATTGCTCGCCATACTGAAACAATAAGCACCGGCATTACTAAAAGCAAGAATATCACCTTCAGCGATTTCTGCAATTCTTCGGTTTGTCGCAAAAGTATCGGTCTCACAGATGTATCCTACAACTGAGTAAAAGCGCTCACGGCCTTTTGGGTTGCTGATATTTGTGATCTCGTGGCGGCTTCCGTAGAACATTGGGCGAATGAGATGGTTAAAACCACTATCTACTTGTGCAAAAACAGTAGAGGTAGTTTGCTTGATCACATTAACCTGAACTAAAAACTTTCCGGCTTCGCTCACAAGGAATTTTCCGGGCTCAAATACTAAGGTTAGTGATTTACCATAGTCTTTCTCAAAAGCATTAAAACGCTTACTCAATTTATCACCTAGTTCTTCAATATTGGTTTCAATATCACCTTCTTTATAAGGCACTTTAAAGCCGCTGCCAAAGTCTAAAAATTCAAGATCCTTAAAGTCTTTAGCGGTATCAAATAAGATCTCTGCAGCGTGAAGAAATACATCAATATCGAGAATATCACTACCGGTATGCATATGAATACCGTTGATGTTCATTCCGGTATTTTTTACGATACGCAGTAAATGTGGAATCTGGTGAATACTGATCCCAAATTTGCTATCAATATGTCCAACAGAAATATTGGTATTTCCGCCCGCCATCACGTGCGGATTGATACGTACACAAACTGGAGTTTTAGGATGTTTGGTCCCAAACTGCTCCAGAATAGAAAGATTGTCAATATTGATTTGCACCCCCATCTTAGCGACTTCTTCTAGTTCATCTAAAGAAACGCCATTAGGAGTAAACATAATTTTTGATGGATCAATACCCGCTGCAAGGGCAAGACGTACTTCTTGAATACTTACTGTATCCATCCCGGCTCCAAAACCGTGAATCAGTTGAAGCACAGCAAGATTAGACAAAGCCTTCACTGCATAATTGATGCGCAGGTTTTTAACCTTTTTAAAAGCACCAGTAAGACGTTTATATTGAGATTCAATTTTTTCAGCATCATAAACATAAACGGGACTTCCGTGTTCTTTTGCGATCGATAGCAAGTTTTGGTGGGTCATAATCTTAAATTTTAAGCCTACAAATCTAGTATAGATTATTTAGTTATAGGCAGTCTTCACTTAAAAAAATAAGCCTTTGTCATATTTTAAACGCAATCTGGCCTGTGGTTTTTAATTTGATCCTACACGGCTTACGCAAAGGTTTTAAAATTGCCTTAGGAATAGATAAATCAGAAGTAAATTGCTAGCAGGGTTTGCGCTAAATACTTATTTTTGCTCTGCAAATTTCAAATTTATAGAAACGCCTGATTATGAATCTACACGAATATCAAGGAAAAGAAATACTTAGCAGTTTTGGAGTGCGTATACAGCGCGGTAAAGTAGCAACTACTGCTGCAGAGGCAGTTGAAGCTGCAAAAAAACTTACAGAAGAAACCGGTACCGGTTGGCACGTAATTAAAGCGCAAGTACACGCCGGAGGTAGAGGAAAAGGCGGTGGAGTAAAGCTGGCTAAAAACCTTCAAGAGGTGGAGCAAATTGCAGGAGAGATCATCGGTATGAATCTGGTAACCCCTCAAACTTCAGCCGAAGGTAAAAAAGTACATCAAGTATTAGTTGCTGAAGATGTGTACTATCCTGGAGATAGTGAGCCGGAAGAATATTACATGTCTGTTTTATTAAACAGAGCTACCGGTAAGAATATGATTATGTATTCTACCGAAGGTGGAATGGATATCGAAGAAGTTGCAGAAAAAACTCCACATCTTATTTTTACTGAAGAAATTAATCCTGCAACAGGACTGCTTCCTTTTCAAGCGCGCCGCATCGCTTTTAATTTAGGTCTTAGCGGAACTGCTTTTAAAGAGATGACCAAGTTTGTTGCTGCACTTTATAAAGCGTATTCAGCATCTGATTCTTCACTTTTTGAGATCAACCCTGTGCTTAAGACCAGCGATGATAAAATTATGGCTGTAGATGCTAAAGTATCTTTAGATGATAATGCATTATACCGTCATAAAGATTACGCAGCAATGCGTGACAAGCGTGAAGAAAACCCAGTAGAGGTAGAGGCTAAAGAAGTTGGGCTTAATTACGTGGATCTTGATGGAAACGTAGGGTGTATGGTAAACGGTGCCGGTCTTGCAATGGCAACAATGGACCTTATCAAGCAAGCAGGTGGTGAACCGGCTAACTTCTTAGACGTAGGTGGTACCGCTGATGCAGAGCGTGTAGAAACTGCATTTAACCTGATCCTTAAAGATCCTAACGTAAAAGCTATTCTTGTAAATATCTTTGGAGGTATCGTACGTTGTGATCGTGTTGCTCAAGGTATTGTAGATGCATACAAAAATATGGGAACGATCAATGTGCCTATTATTGTTAGACTTCAAGGAACCAATGCAGATATTGCGAAAGAATTGATTGACAATAGTGGTCTTGATGTACAAAGTGCTATTCAATTTAAAGAAGCAGCAGATAAAGTACAGCAGGTATTGGCTTAGTTGAAAAGTTATAAATTCGCTTAGGCGAAATGAAAAGCTTCAGATTTTCTGAAGCTTTTTTTTATGCTCAAAATTTTATAATCAATTTTTCATAAAAGGCTACCATTCAAATTATTAGCGCTGACTTAAAGGATTTAGTTTGCGTCGTAACTCACTGATTTTCAAAACATAAAAGCGTTAATAATCTGTTAAACTAAAACGTTTGCTGTAACTGTTTGACACCTGTACCGTCTTTATAGTACATCATTCAAAAATCAAACATTATGAAAACGTTTAAAACAATGCTACTTGCAGTTGCGATCAGCTGCGGTACCGCGCTAAGCGCAAACACCACTGAACCAACCGAGCCAACCGCAAAAACTACCAGTGAGGTAGTGAAGCGGGCAATGAACAAAGAAATTGCAAATCTATTGGCCGAACCTAATTTTAACGTTGAGCAAACTACCTCGGTAAAAGTTTCATTTACGGTCAATAAAGACAACGAGGTTGTGGTGCTTAATGTAGAATCAAAAGATGCGTCTATTGAAAAATACATTCAAGGACGTCTTAATTATCAAAAGTTAGATTCTAAAGCTTTAGTGGGGCAAACTTATCACGTGCCTGTAAAATTAGAAAGCACGTTGTAAATGTGATTTAGTTAGTAGGAGAACCCGGCGTAAGCGCCGGGTTTTTTTATGCGATTTTGTGAATATTTTGTCATTTTGACACCTCGACTCAGTGTTTTTGTGACAAAAAGTCTTTGAAATTGTATTGGTATTCAAATTGCTAAATACTAGGCGTATTAGATTAATAACAATAAAATTAAATAGATATGAGCTTAGTAAAAAGAACAAACGAAAATTGGTTACCATCAATCTTTGATGATATGTTTAAAACCGATTGGCTAGGAGGAACTACAAATGTAAATAGCATTGGTGTGAGTATTCCGGCAGTGAATATCATTGAGAAAGATAGCGGATTTGAAGTAGCTGTTGCTGCTCCCGGTAAGACTAAAGAAGATTTCAATATCGAATTAGATAATGATGTACTTACCATTTCGGCCCAAGAGCAAAAGGAATCAGAAACTAAAGAAGAAGGAAGATTCACCAGACGTGAGTTTAGCTATAGTACGTTTAAACGTGCCTTTAGCTTACCTGATACGGTGAACAGTGCGAAGATTGAAGCTAGCTATGAGAATGGGGTTCTAAATATTGTAATCCCTAAAAAAGAGGAAGCTCAAGTACAAGCAAAACGCTTGATCGAGATTTCCTAAGTGTTAAGTAAGTAAGTTTTTTTGGTTAGTGAAGAGTCCCGGGTCATTAAATTGACTCGGGATTTTTTCTGTTTCATATTATTTTCGCGGAAGATACGTATTCAACACCTCAGCCAGGTGCGAGCGATCTACGTGCATATAAACTTCAGTAGTGGTTATACTCTCGTGTCCCAACATTTGTTGAATAGCACGCAAGTCGGCACCATTTTGCAATAGATGGGTCGCAAAACTGTGTCTAAATGTATGCGGACTGATTTTCTTCTTGATTCCGGCCTTTTTAGTATGCTGTTTTACGAGCGTAAAGATCATCGCTCGGGTGAGCTGCGCTCCTCGCCGGTTGAGAAATAGGATATTCTTAAATTCTGGTTTTGGAGATTCGTGTATCCTAATTTCATCTCGATAGATCTCAATATACTTTTGAGTTACCGGCGCAATAGGTACAAAACGTTGTTTGTCACCTTTACCGGTAACGAGAATATATCCTTCATCAAAAAATAAATCAGAAAGTTTTAGATTCAAAACTTCAGAGACCCGCAAGCCGCAACCGTACAAGGTTTCAAAAATAGCCCGATTGCGTTCACCCTGCGGTGTACTAAGGTCAATCGCATCAATAATCTGATTTACTTCTTCTTCAGAAAGCGTATCCGGAAGTTTTCGGCCAATCTTTGGCGCTTCGATAAGTTCAGTAGGATTGTCTGTGCGTAGCTCTTCAAATACTAAATATTCAAAATAGCCTTTCAGTCCAGAAATTAATCGCGCTTGTGATGATGCAGTCAATTCTTTGGCGTAGGTATAAATGAATTCTTGAAGCTGCTCTTTAGTGATAGAAATAGGAGACGCTTCCACAGCATTTAAATCCAAATACGTGATGAGTTTAGCGATATCCAGGCCATAATTTATAATGGTATTCTCAGAAAGCCCGCGTTCTATCTTTAAGAATAATTTATAGTCTTTTAACGATTGTTGCCAATTCACAAATCAAATAGGGGTTTTTTAAGAATTTTTTAATTATAGTTTATAAAAGCCTTAATAGTTTGGTATTTCTTCTGCTCCTAGCTTTGTCCCAAATCTAAATATAAAATCATGAAAAAATTATTTTTAATAGCCAGTTTTATTGTTTTAGGAACCACTGCAACTCAAGCCCAAGACTATTGGAATTTTGGTATCAAGGGTGGTGCTAACTTTGCAACTATTGCAAATGAAGATGGAGAAAATCCTGACGGGAGAACAAGCTTTAATGTAGGTGCGATGGTCGAAATCCCGGTTTCTGATAAATTCTCTATTCAGCCAGAGGTCCTGTATTCTGCGCAGGGAGCCACTCTAGCATCTTTTGATGAAGACAACACGTTTGATGTTGATGATAATGTAGAATATCAATTAGATTACATACAAGTACCGGTACTTGCGAAGATCTATTTAGTTGAAGGATTAAGTGTACAAGTAGGTCCGTCTTTTAATTTTTTGGCTAATGAAGAAATCGACTTTGATCCAACAAGTGATAGCGGAGACATTGATATCGAAGACGGAGCAAATGGATTCGAATTTGGTGGGGCAGTAGGTCTTGAATACAAGTTCGCTAACGGATTCTTGATCCAGGGACGTTATACAAGAGGATTCTCTGAAATTTACGATAACGCAGATGGAAGAAACTCTGTAGTACAAGCAGGAATTGGTTTTATGTTTTAAACAGCCTAACCGCAAACGAATACTGAAAAGCACCTTTTTAAGGTGCTTTTTTTTTTTGCTACTTACTAACGGAACAAAACCCTGCTGCCTGTTCAATAATTACATAGGATTTACGGCTACCGACTTCATAGGATACCAGTTCAACTCCAATTTGAGCTAGTATTTTTAGAAGTTCATCTATCCAAAGTTTCAATGAGCATAGCGTTAACACTATTTAAGAAATTGAAAAAAAAATAGGCGGCAATACAATAAACTAAAAGTATTTCTCTATCAGTATTTTAAAGTGATTTTCTAGGGGTGCCAAATAGCTGCTTTTTACTAAAAATCAGAATATCAAGAAGTTTCGTAAAAGCTTTTTGTTGGCAATATTTTAGTGAAAACTTAGAGAATTATTAATACTTGTGAAGCCTTGCAGCATCTAGCTTTGTTCAAAATTTAAACAACAAATTATTCTTATGAAAAAGCTATTTTTAATTGCAAGTTTTATGGTTTTGGGTGGTGCTGCAGCACAAGCTCAAGATGCCTTTCACTTTGGTGCAAAAGGTGGTGTGAATTTCGCGAATATCGCAGGTGATGATGCCGCAGATCAAGAATCAAGAACAAGTTTTTATGCAGGTCTAGTTGCTGAGCTTCCTATTTCAGAAATGTTCTCTATTCAGCCTGAGGTTATTTATTCAGCGCAAGGTTCTACGATCGCTGCCATTGATGAAGACAACACATTTGATGTAGATGATAATGTAGAATATCAATTAGATTACATTCAAGTGCCTTTAATGGCCAAGATTTATCTTGCTGATGGTTTCAGCTTACAAGCTGGTCCTTCTTTGAACTTTTTAGTAAGTGAAGAGATCGATTTTCAACCAACATCTGCTTCAGGAGATATTGATATCGAGGATGGCGCTAACAATTTTGAATTTGGTACCGCTGCTGGTTTAGAATATCAGTTTGATAACGGTTTATTCATTCAAGGGCGTTACACCAGAGGTTTTACAAAGATCTATGATGATGTGAGTGCATACAACTATGCAATTCAAGCAGGTGTAGGTTTTGTATTCTAAAACATTGTAATCAACCAACCAAAAAGTATAGCCTCGCAATAGCGAGGCTTTTTTTTATAGTCCATTTTTAAATTACCTTTACCTAACAATTTAATCTACCAATGGCTCAAGAACTCAAAATACTCATCATAAACGGACCTAACCTCAACTTATTAGGCAAACGCGAACCTGATGTTTACGGAAATCAATCTTTTGAAGATTATTTTTCTAAGCTTCAGTTTCAGTTTAAGGAGACTGAGCTTTCTTATTTTCAGTCGAATAGCGAAGGTGATCTGATCACCAAAATTCAAGAGGCAGACGCTATTTTTGATGGAATAGTACTTAATGCTGCGGCTTATACACACACCTCGGTAGGCATTGGTGATGCGATCGCAGCGGTTTCGGTACCGGTGATCGAGGTGCATATTTCTAATACGTTCGCACGCGAAGCATTCCGTCATCAATCATATATTTCAAAACACGCTAAGGGGATCATCGTAGGTTTTGGATTGCAGAGCTACGATTTAGCGATACAATCCTTTCTGTAAATATTTTGCAAAAGGCCTATTTCAATTGGAGTAGTGGTAAAGATTCTGCGTTGGCTTTATATAAAATTTTAGCCGAAAAGGAATTTGAGGTCACTAAACTGGTCACGACTATTAACAGTGATGTAGAGCGAGTTTCTATGCACGGTTTGCGCGAAACTTTATTAGATCGTCAGGCGGAAGCACTTGGTTTTCCATTAGAAAAAATTTTACTTCACGGAGCTATCTCGATGACTGAATATTCTGAAGTTTTAGGTGCTGCAGCCCAAAAAGCAGTTGACGAAGGAAATACCCATAGCATTTTTGGAGATATCTTTTTAGAAGATTTAAAAGCGTATCGCGATGAACAGTTGACCAAAGTAGGGTTGAAAGGAGTATACCCACTATGGAAAAAAGACACCAAGCAGTTAATTACTGAATTTATTGACCTGGGTTTTAAGGTTATTACTGTTTGCGTGAATGGAAAGCACCTGGACAAATCTTTTGCCGGAAGAATTATAGATCACCAGTTTATAGCCGATTTACCTCCGGATGTTGACCCGTGTGGAGAAAACGGCGAATTTCACACCTTCGTTTTTGACGGACCTATTTTTTCGAAGCCAATTCTTTTTGAGGTGGGGGAGATTGTAAAACGCTCTTACAAACCCAAAGCCGATCAAGAAGACAATTGCTTTTCAGAAGATCAAAAACCTTGGGACACCGAATTCTATTTTTGTGATTTGATACCTGTTCAGTGTCTCCACTGCTCTTGAATTAGGGTGTACGGTAATCTTCAAATCCTCATAATAAAAAACCTCTGAAATTGATTTCAATTTCAGAGGTTTTAATTTTATCTAAAGTCTAAAGTCTAAAGTCTAAAGTCTAAAGTCTAAAGTCTAAAGTCTAAAGTCTAAAGTCTAAAGTCTAAAGTCTAAAGTCTAAAGTCTAAAGTCTTACAGATGAATTACTTCATCATAAGCTGCTGCTACCGCTTCCATCACCGCCTCACTCATCGTTGGGTGTGGGTGAACCGCTTTAAGCACTTCGTGACCGGTAGTTTCTAATTTTCTACCTAACACAGCTTCTGCGATCATATCGGTAACGCCGGCACCAATCATATGGCAACCTAACCACTCACCGTATTTCGCATCAAAAATAACTTTTACAAAACCATCTTTGTTTCCGGCAGCACTTGCTTTACCAGAAGCTGAGAATGGGAATTTCCCGATTTTAAGTTCGTATCCAGCTTCTTTAGCTTGCTTCTCAGTCATACCTACTGAAGCAATTTCAGGAGAAGCATACGTACAGCCAGGAATATTGCCATAGTCTAATTTCTCAACGTGCATTCCGGCAAGTTTTTCAACACAAATAATTCCTTCTGCAGAAGCAACGTGCGCCAATGCAGGACCAGGAGTTACGTCGCCGATCGCGTAGTAACCCGGCATATTGGTCTGATACCAATCGTTTACGATCACTTTATCTTTATCGGTAATGATACCTACGTCTTCAAGACCAATGCCTTCAATGTTGGTTTTGATACCTACCGCCGAAAGTACAATATCAGCTTCTAATTTTTCTTCGCCTTTTTTAGTTTTTACAGTAGCAACAACGCCGTCACCAGAAGTATCTACAGACTCTACAGATGAACCGGTCATAATGTTGATTCCTGCTTTTTTCAAGCTACGCTCAAATTGTTTAGAAACTTCTTCATCCTCTACAGGAACGATGTTTGGCATATATTCTACGATGGTAACTTCTGTACCCATCGCGTTGTAAAAACTACCAAATTCACACCCTATCGCCCCAGATCCTACAACGATCATTTTCTTAGGCTGCTCTTTTAAAGTCATCGCCTCACGATAGCCAATGATTTTCTTACCATCTTGAGGTAAGCTAGGCAGTTCGCGTGAACGCGCACCGGTTGCGATGATGATGCTGTCTGCACTATACTCGGTACCATCAACGTCAACTTTTTTACCTGGTTTTAGTTTACCAAAACCTTCAATAACGTCGATCTTATTTTTCTTCATCAAGAATTGAACACCTTTGCTCATTCCTTCTGCAACTTCACGGCTACGCTTAACAACCGCATCAAAATCTTTATCTGCACCTTCTACTTTAAGACCGTAATCTTCGGCGTGCTTGAGGTATTCAAAAACCTGCGCACTTTTTAAAAGCGCTTTGGTAGGAATACATCCCCAATTTAAACAAACGCCTCCAAGGCTTTCTTTTTCTACAATAGCGGTTTTAAAACCTAATTGTGAAGCTCTGATAGCCGTTACATAACCACCGGGTCCACTTCCTAAGACAATAATATCGTATTTACTCATAGTTTTCAGTGAAATTTGAAGGCACGAATTTACGCATTAAAAGTCTAAAAAACGAACGCAGAAGTTGTGCAGATTTGTAGCCACCGTCAACGGTTTTGTAGCCTGAATCTTGCCATTAAATTGAAGGTTGGTCTTCAAAGAAAATCTTAGCGCGTTATCTTATGCTAGGCGCTGTCCTACTACACGTTGTAAAACCGGAAGCACATCGGTTTCAAACCATTTGTTTTTAGCCATCCAAAAGCGATTAACAGGCGAAGGATGTGGAAGTACAAAATGCTGCGGCAGATAGCTTTCAAAAGCTTTGATTCGGGCGGTAAGCGTTAGATTATCGTTTAAATAATACCGCTGGGAGTGATTACCGATTAAAATATACAACGGATCCGCCTCAAAATGATCGGTTACTTTTTTGTGCCAAAGCGGAGCACATTCCGGGCGGGGTGGAAGATCACCGGTTTTGCCTTTCCCCGGAAAGCAAAATCCTAGAGGTAATATGGCAAAATTTTCAAAATTGTAAAAGGTGTCTTCATCAACGCCGAGCCAGTCTCGCAATCGACGGCCGCTAGGATCATCCCAAGCGATGGACTTCTCGTGGGCAATTTTCCCGGGTGCCTGGCTGGCTAAAACAATTTTGCTTTTTGGCGATGCCGAAATAATAGGGTTAGCGCCTAAAGGCAAAAAAGGCTTACAAACGGAACATTGTCGTATTTCCGTGAGTAAGCCTTTCATAAATTTTATGCTAAGTGCTTATTGAAGCGTTTGAACATCAGTTTCGTTCAATTCTAAAGCGCTCATAACTTCATTATAGTTAGAGAAGTCACCGTTGAATTGCTCAGCAAATTCGGTAGGAATCAAAACATATCTAAATATTTGATTATCTGTGTAATCGGTAGAGATATTAGATAAGTCATAATTTCCATCAATCAAGAATTGAACATCGCCTATTGTATGTGTAAAAACATATTGCATCGTACCTTCTGAAAAGAAAAAGTTATGAGGAAGTTGTGTCCATACATCTAGTCCGTTATCAATATATTCCAATCTATAAGCAATAACAGCATCACCATCTAAAACTTCAACATTACTAGGGAATTCGATGATGGGAGATTCCCATATTCCAGAATCAGAATTGTAAGATAAGGTGGTTTCCACTTCTACAACTTTTGAGTATTCAGCATCAAGCCCATCTAATCCCGGAGGGCCTTGTGGTCCTGGGTCTCCTTCACAAGCTGTAAATCCTAAGGCTACGATACTAAGTATTGCAAATAATTTTTTCATCGTTTTTTGTCTTTATGTTTATTGCTAAAAGTAAATCAAGAGTCATTCCGAAACTTTTAAAACTATGCTAAAGCTTTAGTTTTAATAAAACATTAACGCGTATGTAATCTTGATGCCTCTTGGTATATAGTTTTAGTTTTTATCGTAATCTATTGAGGCTGAGTTTACACAGTAGCGCTGACCGGTCTCCGTAGGTCCATCATCAAAAACGTGACCTAAGTGACTCCCGCAATTGGCGCAGAGAATTTCGGTGCGAATCATTCCAAAAGTAGTATCGCGTATATATTCTACAGCTCCGGGTATTGATTCATCAAAACTGGGCCAGCCACAACCACTCTCAAATTTACTATTGGCTTCAAAAAGTTTTGCATCACAAGCGCCACAGTGATAAGTGCCATCTTTTTCAAAATGCAAATTGTATTTACCGGTATGCGGGCGCTCAGTGCCCTTACCACGTAAAATATGGTAACGCTCAGGACCGAGTTCTTCTTTCCATTGCGCTTCGGTTCTTTGTATAGGGTATTCTTTCATAATTAAAATTCTAATTTTTCATTTCCGCGAAGGCGGAAATCATTTTATCCGCACTTCCGCTCACTCAGTACAGGTTACGGCGGAAATCTCATGTTAAAAGACTAAATGTAGGCTACGGCGGAAACCTTTCAATTTTTAGGTCACGAGTGTTTCTCCCGTTGGTGGCTACAGCCTTTATTTTTTAGGAACGAAATTTAAAGCGACTCCATTAATGCAGTGGCGTTTACCGGTAGGCTTTGGTCCATCATTAAATACGTGACCTAAGTGCCCGCCACAATTGGCACAATGCTCTTCAGTACGGGTGTAGCCTAATTTGTTATCTGAAGAAAAAGCAACATTTCCTTCTATATAATCGTAAAAAGAGGGCCAACCGGTACCGCTATCAAATTTGGTTTTACTCTTAAAGACCGGGTTTTGACACGCAGCACATACATAAGTTCCTTCTTCTTTAATGTTGAGAAGGTCACTGGTAAACGCGCGCTCAGTTCCTTCTTTACGCAAGACCTGAAATTCTGCATCGGTCAGTTCGGCTTTCCATTCTGCTTCGGTTTTAGAAACCGGAAATTGTTCTTTTTTCTCGTTTTGAGCAGTGCCTTTACAGGCATACAGGCTAACAAGTAGCCCAAGTAGCAATAGCTTTTTCATAGTTCTTTTTTCTAAAATTACGCAATGCCCTAAGCACTGGTTTATAATAGTCGCGGTTTTAACAAAAGACTAACGTGTGACATTTCTGTTAAGCCTTTGTCAAATTCTTATTTCGGCTAGGCTTGTAATTAATTATTGTTATTTTTAAGGGTAATCATTTGAACTTAAACTACCTCAGGGCAAGTCTGTGTGACATTGCTCGGAAACGAATTTTGAATTTTCAGGCATCCCGAAAGCTATCGGGACGGAGTATTAAACCCTTTGGCGGTGCCAATAAAAAACTAACACCCTTGACTAGAGAACGTATTGTTATAGAGAATGTAGAGCCCCAGCTTCAAGGTGGGGATTTTTTTATCAAAAGAGTTGTTGGTGAACTCGTTACTGTTACAGCAGATGTTTTAGGTGATGGTCATGACGTGATCGATGCCGAAGTATGCTACAAAAGCGAGCACGACAAGATGTGGAAAACGGTTCGTTTGGAACCTCTAGGCAATGATCATTTTGCAGCAACGTTTATAGTAGATCAGCAGGGCTTTTATGAGTATAAAGTGCGCGGGTGGGTTGATCACGCATTAAACTGGCAGCACGGTACCGAAGCAAAACTTAAAGACGGACAATATATAAAGAGTGAATTGCTTGACGGAGTGCAATATCTTGATGCGGTTGAAAAAAAGCTTGACAATGACGGCAAGCAGTACGTTAATACGCTAAAAGAATTGTTTCAAGACGAAAAGCGCTATGATGAGGCTTGTGCGTATGCTGTTTCTCACGATTTGTACCGCATATTTAAAGATCATCCGGAACGGAAATTTGTGCACGAAAGCAAAACACTACAAGTTTATGTAGATCGTGAGAGAGCACGTTTCAGTACATGGTATGAGTTTTTTCCAAGATCCGCAAGCGAGCAGCCTGGGCAACATGGTACGTTTAAAGATTGTGAGCGTTTGTTGCCACGTGTAGCTTCGATGGGATTTGATACGTTGTATTTTCCGCCCATTCATCCTATAGGAGAAGTAAATCGAAAAGGAAAGAATAATGCAACTAATGCAGAAGAGGGCGATAGCGGAGTACCTTGGGGAATTGGTTCGCGTTTTGGCGGACATAAAAGTATTCACCCGGAATTAGGCACTGAAGAAGATTTTAGAAACCTGATCAAACACGCCAAAAGTCTGGGGATCGAAGTTGCGATGGATCTAGCATTTCAGGCAGCTCCTGACCATCCGTATTTAAAGGAGCATCCGGAGTGGTTTAGAAAACGACCGGATGGCACGATGCAATATGCTGAAAATCCACCGAAGAAATATCAGGATATTGTCAATTTTTACTGGGAATCTGAAGATTATAAGAAGCTTTGGGAAGAATTGCTCAGCGTTGCTTTTCACTGGATCGACTTTGGAGTAAAAGTTTTTCGAGTTGACAATCCGCATACCAAACCCTATTATTTCTGGAATTGGTTTATCGCCGAAATCAAGAAAAAACATCCCGATGTGTTGTTTTTAGCCGAAGCTTTTTCGCGACCTAAAGTGATGCAACAATTAGCCAAACAAGGCTATTCCCAATCCTACACCTATTTTACATGGCGTACCAGTAAGCATGAGTTGGTTGAGTATATGACCGAGCTTACTCAGACTAAAATGCGCGAATATTTTAGACCTAATTTTTGGCCGAATACACCAGATATTAATCCATATCATCTACAAGGCGCAAATGAAGCACAACATATCATTCGCTATGCTCTTGCGGCAACTTTGAGTTCAAACATTGGTTTGTACGGGCCTGTTTATGAATTTATGGTGAGTGATGCCGTCCCGGGTAAGGAGGAGTATTTCAATTCTGAAAAATATCAAATCAGCCATTGGGATTGGAAGTACGAGAACAAGTTGAGTCGCCTCATTACCAAGATGAATATGATTCGTAAACAGCAGCCTGCGTTGCAACAGACTAATAATATTGAGTTTTGCGAGCTACACCACGATGCACTGATGGCTTATTATAAATGGGATCAGGACCGTAATAACGAATTGCTTATCGTGGTAAGTCTGGACCCGTATTATAAACAATCGGGGCACTTGAGACTCCCTTATGAGAAAATGAACCTCGCACCGGGTTCTCAAGTTGTTGTAAAAGATCTTATCACAGACAGCACCTATACCTGGAATCAAGAATGGAACTACGTCGAATTACATCCCGCACTTCCGGTGCATATTTTTCAGATCTATAAATAGCAAAAATCCACCTTAAACCTCAAAAACAACGAACCATGAATCAGGAGCAGGAAATTGACGGACGCATCGTTTTTAAATATGATACCGGTTGGAAGGAGTTGCTAGAATCAGATCGCTTTAAGAAAGAACTTTGCGAGGATATTCTTGAGCCGTACATTCTCAATAAGCGTTGGTATGGTGGTAAAGCCAGCGCGTTAAAGTATATTGAGGTCATTGACAGCTTTCCGATAGAAGATGAGGTAGATACTTTTTATGGGATCGTACTTGAAGTGAATTTTAGAGAAGCTTTTGTGCACAATTATTTCTTGCCCATCGCTTTTGTGACTGATCAAGAAGTGGTTGGTGATAAATTTATTGCACATTTAAAGCTCAACGGAACCTCAGGTTTTATTGTAGATGCTTTGCTTCTGGAATCTTTCAGAAAGCAGATTTTTGAGAAAATTTTAGAGGGAGAAAAATACCGCTACAAAGAAGTGGCCTATCGTCGAGGTCGCTCTAATCAATCTCAAGGCTACAAAAGCAGCCGACTGATGGGCGTAGAACAGAGCAACACGTCTATCATTTATAACGATAAATACATTTTAAAGATTTTCAGAAGGGTTTATGTAGATGAAAATCCTGATTATGAGATTAGTAAATATCTTACGGCCAAAGCACTTTTCAACAATACACCAAAATATTTAGGAAGTATCACTTTAAAGTTTAGCGATAAAAATGTGATCACTTTAGGGCTGATGCAAGAATTAGTGCCCAATCAAGGCGATGCCTGGGAATATTTTGTGCATAACCTAAAATTGACGTTTGAAGAACTTTCGCGTCAGCAACCCAAATTAGAAACGCTGCGAGCTACTAAATACTTGGAGCAAATCTCGATAACCGATGTGCCTGCTTCGATCTTGGCTTGGTGTCCTATCGAGTTTTTTGAAGATGTTTCGCAGCTAGCGCTTCGTACCGCACAAATGCATATTGCTCTAGGACAAGAGCGCATCAATACGGCGTTTACGCCGCAGGCTTTCAGTAATGATTATTCGGTATGGTTAAAAAACAGATTGATCTATCAATTTGAAAATAGAATCAATCTGGTCGAAAATAATTTACACAAGCTTGACGGTCTGCAACTTGAATTGGCAAACGAGTTATTGAGTAAGAAAAAGATCATACGTAAACAATTTCTTGATTTTGACGAAACGATGCTTAAAAGTGAGCGTTTGCGTATTCACGGCGATTATCATTTAGGACAAGTTCTGGTGCAGGATCGGGATTTCTTTATCATAGATTTTGAAGGAGAACCGGAAAGTACCATCAGAGACCGAAAAGTCAAGCAACCACCAATTAAAGATATTGCCGGGATTTTTAGATCGTTTAATTACGCGATCTACGCAACGGTTTTTAACAATCACGAGTCTTATGATTTTGAACTTGAAGAGCTTTTTGAGGTTGCAGATGTGCTCTACAGCCACATCATTGGTGTGTTTTTAAAAACCTATATCAACGAAGTACAAACCGCCAATTTAAATATTGGTTACATCAAAGAAATCGAATTTTTATTACAATATTGCTTACTGGAGAAAGCCGTTTATGAGTTGGGTTACGAACTCAATGCGCGTCCGCGATGGGCGATCATTCCATTAAAAGGCATCTCTAACATCCTTAACCAACAACATTATGAGTAGCGTATACGTTCACAGCTTATTTTCAGAATTTGACATCGATCTTTTTAAAGCCGGAAAGCACTTTCGACTGTATGAAAAGTTAGGTTCACACCCAATGACTTTAGAAGGAGAGAAGGGTACGTACTTTGCCGTTTGGGCTCCCAGTGCAAAATCAGTTTCTGTGGTGGGTGATTTTAATTATTGGTTAGAGGGTGATCATAAATTAAATGTACGTTGGGATGGCAGCGGAATCTGGGAAGGTTTTATACCTGGAGTTATGCCGGGCGCTATTTATAAATATAAAATTCAGTCTAATCACAATGATGTTAAGACTGAAAAAGCTGATCCGTTTGCGCGTCGCGCTGAGCATCCGCCTAAGACCGCTTCAGTGGTGTATGCCGCAGATTATAAATGGAAAGACAAGAAATGGATGTCTAGCCGGGCTAAATATAATGCGCTTGACACTGCTTTTTCAGTTTACGAGGTTCATTTAGGTTCCTGGAGAAAAACAGGCGAGGAAAACCGAAGCTTGAGCTACACAGAACTAGCAGACGAACTCGTAGCCTATGTAAAAAAAATGGAATTTACCCATGTGGAGTTTATGCCCATTATGGAATATCCTTACGACCCAAGTTGGGGATATCAATTGACCGGCTATTTTGCACCAACTTCACGCTTTGGTTACCCCGAAGAATTTATGCTGCTGGTAGATAAATTACATCAGGCGGGTATAGGCGTGATCCTTGATTGGGTCCCGTCACATTTTCCTGAAGATGCACACGGTTTGGGTAACTTTGACGGTTCTCATTTATATGAACATCCAGATCCACGTAAAGGATGGCATCCCGATTGGAAATCGCTTATCTTCAATTATGGCCGTAACGAAGTGCGTGCTTTTTTAATTAGCAACGCCTTATTCTGGCTAGATCAATACCATATTGACGGGTTGCGGGTAGATGCGGTCGCTTCGATGTTGTACCTTGATTATTCAAGAGAAGACGGGGAGTGGGAGCCTAACCAGTTTGGAGGCAGAGAAAATCTGGACGCTATTTCGTTTTTAGAAGAGTTAAATAAGACGGTTTATAAAAACTATCCGGATGTGCAAACCATTGCTGAAGAGTCTACTAGTTATACCGGAGTTTCTAAACCGGTATTCTTAGGCGGTTTAGGGTTTGGAATGAAATGGATGATGGGGTGGATGCACGATACCTTAGAGTACTTTAAGAAAGAGCCGGTGCATCGTAAATACCATCAAAACGATATTACCTTCAGTTTGACCTATGCGTTTTCAGAAAACTTTATGTTGCCGCTTTCGCACGATGAGGTGGTTTACGGAAAACGCTCGCTTTTTGACCGTATGCCCGGCCCGGAGTGGGAACGATTTGCCAACCTAAGATTGATGTTTGGGTATATGTTCACCCATCCCGGGACTAAGTTGATCTTTCAAGGAGGCGAATTCGGTCAAAGTGCAGAATGGAATTTTCAAGAAAGTTTAGACTGGCATTTATTGCAATATGATTTTCACACAGGAATTCAAAAATGTGTAAAAGACCTGAATAAACTCTATAAGTCGCAACCGGCATTATATGAGCGACAGTTTCGTCCCGAAGGTTTTGAGTGGATCGAATGGGCTGATGGTGAAAATAGCGTTTTGAGCTACCTGAGAAAGGGTTATGATGCCGAAAGCGCAGTTTTGGTTATTTGTAACTTTACTCCGGTGCCACGCGAAAACTATAAAGTAGGAGTTCCGGAAGCGTTTACTAAAGCAAATACCAAGGTAAAAGAACTCTTTAATAGTAATGAAAAGAAATACGGCGGAAGCGGTGATTTTATCAGCAAAAAAGTCAAGGTCGAAGCAACTCCATGGAATGGTCGCGAGCACTCGATAACTCTAGATTTAGCACCACTTGCGGTTATGGTTTTCGGTCTTAAATAATGCACTTTTTGCGATCTCGCTAAATGTATAAGTATTTATCAATTTCATAAGGCAAGGCTTGAACAAGTATGCTGTTTTCGAGTAGCAACAAAAAGCACGCAGTGTTAACGTTGTAGTTGATATCTTTTAGTTTTGACCCCTAGATTAACTTCGGAAACCTTTAATTTAGTAATCCTAACACCTTACACAGGCTATTATGATTATTAATACTGAGTTAGAACAAAAAGGAAATCAATTTCCAAACGAGATCAAAAGCGTTCGACAAGAAGTCGACACATTATACTTCACCACCCAAAACAATGTAATCTTAGAATTGACCGTATTACGTGATAGCGTGATTCGGTTTAGGTATGGGACCCGAGGGATTCTCGAGGATGATTTTTCATATGCGATAGATCCCGAAAATCACATAGGGTACAACCACTTAGAGCTTTCTGAAAACAAGAATTTCTATATTGTAACCACTTCTAAGTTGATCATAAAGATCGAAAAGATTAGCTTGCAATCAAAGATTTTAGACCGGGAAGGCAACGTGATCAATGAAGATGAAATAGGCTTTCATTATGAAGAAAGTTTTACCCTTGGCGGAAATATCGTCAAAATGAGCAAGCGCTCGCATCCGGGGGAAGCTTTTTATGGGATGGGCGATAAACCGGTGCACCTCAATTTACGCGGAAAACGCGTTTCTAATTGGGCGACAGATTCCTATGCTTTTGGGAAAGATACAGATCCCATTTATAAATCGGTGCCTTTTTATATTGGTTTGAAAGATAAACAAGCCTACGGAATCTTCTTTGATAATACTTTTAAATCAAGTTTTGATTTTTGTCACGAGCGTCTTGATGTTACCAGTTTTTGGGCTCCGGGCGGGGAAATGAATTACTATTTTCTTTATGGACCGGGAATGAATGAAGTCGTTGAAAATTATACGCATTTAACCGGAAAACCTGAGCTTCCGCCTCTATGGACTTTAGGCTTTCAGCAGTGTAAATGGAGCTACTATCCGGAAAGTACAGTCAAAGGAATCGCTAAAAAGTTTAGAGACCTAAAAATACCGTGTGATGGAATTTACCTGGATATCGATTATATGGATGGGTTTCGATGCTTCACTTGGAATAAAGAATATTTCCCCGATCCTAAACGCATGGTCAAAGAACTTCTTGATGATGGGTTTAAAACCATTGTGATCATTGATCCGGGAATAAAGATCGATCCGGAATACTGGGTTTATAAAGAAGCTTTAGAAAATGATTACTTCTGTAAGCGTGCCGATGGTCCTGATATGGTAGGTAAGGTATGGCCGGGAGAATGTGCATTTCCTGATTTTACCAACCCGGAAGTACGGGAGTGGTGGGCAGATTTATTCAAAGAACTGGTGCACGACATTGGTGTGCGCGGGGTATGGAATGATATGAACGAGCCCGCCGTGATGGAGGTCCCCGGAAAAACTTTTCCAGATGATGTGCGTCACGATTATGACGGGCATCCTTGCAGCCACCGAAAGGCTCACAATATTTATGGTACTCAAATGGCACGTGCAACCTATGAAGGTGTAAAACGTTACGTGTACCCTAAACGTCCATTGGTAATCACCCGTTCTGCCTACAGTGGTGCGCAACGTTATACTTCGTCGTGGACCGGCGATAACGTCGCGACTTGGGAACACTTATGGATCGCCAATAATCAAGTGCAACGTATGTGTCTTTCCGGGATGTCTTTTACAGGAACAGACATTGGCGGATTTGCTGAACAACCTACAGGCGAACTCTTTGTGCGCTGGATTCAACTCGGGGTTTTTCATCCGTTTTGTAGAGTGCATTCTAGCGGACATCACGGGGATCAGGAGCCTTGGTCTTTTGACGATGAGGTTACCAACGTTACCCGAAAATTCATTGAATTACGTTATACCTTACTTCCTTATTTGTACACCGCGTTTTATGAGTATGCAACCGAGGGTGTTCCTATGCTGAAACCTTTAGTGTATTTCGATCAAGAGGATGTGCATACGCATTATCGTACCGATGAATTTATCTTCGGAAACCATATTCTGGTGTGTCCTATTTTAGAGCCTAATTCTAAAGGACGTCGTATGTACCTGGCGCGTGGTCGCTGGTATGATTTCTGGAATAATGAAGTAGTTGAAGGTGGGCGCGAACTTTGGGTGGATGCAGATTTTGACACCATCCCGATTTTTGTAAAAGAAGGTGCGATCATTCCGCGTTATCCGGTGCAGCAATATGTAGGTGAAAAGAAAATCGAGGAGCTTAAGCTCGATGTGTATTATGCTGAAGATACCGTTGAATCTCGTGTTTATGAAGATGCGCGTGACGGCTATGATTACAAAAAAGGGCGGTACAGTTTGAGAAATTTCAAGCTAACCGGAAAGGCAAAGGACTTGAGTATTCAACAGTTTAAAACAGGAACCTTTGAAACCGAATATGAGTATATTAAACTCAATCTCATTGGGCTGCCTTTCAGTATCAAAAAGATCACGGTTGATAATGTGGCTTACGACTTAAATAATCTGGATAAAAGGGAAAAATATTTAAAACTGCCTAAAGAATTTTCGGTAGTGCATATGATAGGATAATTTTCACAACTTGTACTAAAGTTAAGCTAATTGTTAAAATAGAATTTGGCAGAATTTGTAATTTCAACCCACTAACCTTTAATAGTTTAAAATGAAAACGAAAAAAATACTCGTCGCACTAGCGACTATATTTCTGATTATAAGTTGTAAAACAAGTCCGTTTACCGGAAAGAAAACACTTAATGCGTACAGCAATGAGACCATTTTTCCAATGGCATTTCAGCAGTATAATGAATTTCTTGCACAAAATACGGTAGTAAAAGGTACCGCCGAAGCACAAATGGTGCAACGCGTAGGAAACAAGATAGCAAAGGCTGCTGAGAGATATATGACGGCTTTAGGTTACCCCAATTATCTAGATGAATATAAATGGGAGTATAATTTAGTTCAAGATGAAGCGATCAATGCTTTTTGTATGCCGGGAGGTAAGATTGTGGTTTACACCGGGATTTTACCGGTAGCTCAAGATGAGACTGGTTTAGCGATGATTCTTGGTCACGAGTTGGCACACGCATTGGCAAATCACGGTGCGCAGCGTATGACCGCACAACAAGGACAATCAATTGTGGGTGCTGTTGGTGGCGTAGCCCTTGGAGATTCTCGTGCTGGGCAATTGTTTAATCAATATTATGGTACAGCAAGTACGGTAGGAGCGATCTTACCTTTTAGCCGTAGTCACGAAAGTGAAGCAGACGAGATCGGGACCATCATTGCCGCAATCGCCGGTTATGACCCTTATGAAGCACCAAAACTTTGGGAGCGTATGAAGGCTCAAGGAAGTTCAGGTACTCCAGAAATCCTAAGTACACACCCTTCGCCAGATACGCGTATTGCAGCGCTTACTCAAATCGCGCCGCGCGCAGAAGCTGAAGCAAAAAAATTCGGGGTTACTACATTTAAGTAGAATAACGCAAAAATAAAAATGAAAAGCCGCTCTATTGAAGCGGCTTTCTTATTTTAGACGCTTCAATAACAACCTAAGTTTATGGAAGCTTTACCTAAAGGAAGTAAAAAACTTTTGAACGCCTGGGCGTTTTATGACTGGGCAAACTCGGTGTACAGCTTGGTGATCGCCTCTGCTGTTTTTCCTATTTTTTACGGCGCACTCACACTTGTAAAAGATGAAGATGGAAAAATACTGGATGACACGGTAAATTTTCTTGGATACGATTTTAATAACGATACGCTCATCAGCTACGTCACGGCGGCTGCTTTTTTGGTCGTTTCTTTTTTGAGTCCGTTTTTGAGCGGAATCGCAGATTATGTAGGGAATAAGAAAAGCTTTATGAAGTTTTTCTGCTATCTGGGTGCGATTTCTTGTATAGGTCTTTTTTGGTTTAATATGGACTATCTCTGGTTTGGGCTGTTGTGTTACTTTCTTGCCTTGATAGGATTTTGGGCTAGTTTAGTGTTCTACAATTCATATTTGCCGGATATCGCTTTTCCTAACCAGCAGGATAAAATAAGTGCAAAAGGCTATTCTTTAGGTTATATAGGGAGCGTGATTTTACTCATCGTTTGTTTAGCGATGATCTTGATGTATGAGACTTTTGGTTTTGAAGATGAAGGTTTGCCAACACGTTTATCATTCGTGCTTACAGGGTTGTGGTGGATAGGCTTCAGTCAGTACACTTACTATTATTTGCCCAAAGGAAACAAGAAAGAGAAGCTAACCAAAAATGTAATGTTCAACGGTTTTAAAGAACTACGCAAAATTTGGAAAAAGCTGAAAGAAGATAAACCGATGCGTACCTACCTGAGTGCATTTTTTGTGTACAGTATGGCGGTTCAAACGATAATGCTTATCGCCACTTATTTTGGGATCGAAGAACTCGATTGGGGAACTACAGACAGCACCACCGGACTTATCGTAAGTATTTTATTGATTCAGTTGGTTGCGGTTCTTGGTGCCTGGCTTACCTCAAAAGCTTCGGCTAAGTTTGGCAATATTCAAACCTTGATCGTGATCAATTGCATTTGGATCGCGATTTGTATTTATGCTTATACAATCACCACGCCGTTTCAGTTTTATTTTACTGCTGCTTTTGTCGGTCTTGTGATGGGTGGGATTCAGTCGTTGTCGCGTTCTACGTATTCTAAATTGATTCCGGAAGGGGAGAAGGATACCGCTTCGTATTTCAGCTTTTACGATGTTTCAGAAAAAATAGGAATTGTGATCGGGATGTCTACTTATGGATTTATAGCAGACCAATACAACATACGTAATGCTATTTTATTCTTTATTGTATTCTTTATCGTAGGTGTAATTCTATTGTTCTTTGTTCCGCGGAAGCGTATTGTAGAACAAGCAGAATAAGAAAATGGCTGCCCTTTTCGGGACAGCCATTTTCCAGATTTGATTGATGAAAATTTTCTTAATTGCTCACACTTCCTGAGCCTACAACTTTAGAATCTACTTTGTCAGGTTTACCGGTATACACGATATCTCCTGATCCTGCTACGGCTGCCTTTAAGGTTCCGCCATTACAGTTTAAGCTGATGTCACCAGAACCTGCGATGCTGGCCTCAGCATCATTGCTTTTTAAATCTGCAGCGTGTAAGTCACCGCTTCCTGCTACTTTTAAATGAGATTTTTGCGTGCTTCCGCTAAGCGAAAGGTCTCCGCTTCCGGCTACTGATGCGGTTATTTCTTGCGCATTAACTTCAAGAATCATATCGCCGCTACCAGAAACCGAACATTTAAAATCCTGTGCATTGATGACATCTTTAGAGGTAACGTCACCGCTTCCGGCTAGGTTTACCGCTTCAAGATCTTTAAAGGGAACTGTAATAATGATATCCTTATTGCGGCTGGTTCTCAAGCTAACGCCATCTTCGGTATAGATTTTAAGCTTATCGCCTTTAACTTCGGTGATAATATATTCCTGAAGATTTTCTTCGGCCTCTACGGTAATTTTTCCTTCGGCTCCTGCCACAAGAATTACATCAAATGAGCCTGCAATGCCTACTTCATCGTAGTCGCTTACGTTGCGGGTGTCAGTAATAGTATTTCCGTTTCCAGTTACTTTTTTGCCGCCCCACCATTGTGCGTTAACCGTTGAAGAAACGAGCGCAATACCTAAGATTAGAATGATTTTTTTCATTTTTTGATTGATTATTAATTAATTGACTTTATAAAAACTTACTCCTCCATATTCTGAGTTGATGTTCACGTTATTTTTTGCTGAAGCGCTTCCGTAGTAGCCCTCGTAGTATTTATCTGAAGATTCGATCTGGCGTTTGGTGATCTCAAAATCTTCTTCGCCGTTCAGCCCTGCATAATCCAGTTTTATAATAAAATTGAATTGATAAGCAGCATTGTAACCAATTTTTACTCCGGCGTATTCTGAGTTGATTCTCACATTACCGGCGCTGGCGGTAAGCTCGTCAATGCGTATCGAGCCATAATCCATATTGAGGTCAACCGGCCCGCTGATTTTGCCAAGCTTTACGCTTAAATAGTCTGAACTTCCCTTGATGGCCTCTGCGGCATCAAGATTAAGACCACCGTAATCGCAAGAATATTGCAAGTTCTTTATGCTTCCGAAGGTTGACTTGGTATAATCTGCGTTGAGTTCGATATTCCCTCCTTTTTCCAGCGTAAATGCACTGTAATCTGCTCTGATCTTTCCGCTTTTCATATAAGCGATATTAGAGTTGTTAGTGTAATCAAAACTCAGCAGGTTATTGTCTGCAAGCAATTCGCCTAAATCTAAATGTCCATAATCACAAGATATTTTTGCCTGGCCTTTGATCTTGTCTATTGAAATCCCGCCATAATCGTTGCTAAGATCAACTTTGTTTGTAACAGGAACTTTGATCTTATAATTGATCTCCATATTTACATTGTTTCCTCCTGAGGTCCAGCTGCTCCACCACGAACTACTTGTGCTTTCAATTTCGGTGCGTGCAGCAACCATATCTGCAGAGGCTTCAAAGCTTACTTCGATCTGATTAAGTTTTTTGATGACTTTGTCCTCGTCGTTACCGTTGGTTTTAATGTGCACCTCGATAACCACTTGGTTTTGATCCCAAGAAATGACATCAACGTTGCCGTAGCTGTTGTTGATTTTAAGCAACGCATTAACATTCACATTGTATTGCTTGCTGATCTTCTTTTCTTTAGTATACCTGCCTTTAAAGCGGTCAGGATCATTGCCGTTTGCAAAAGTTACCGCGCTGGTAACTAGGAAAAGAAAAAGATATTTATAGTAATTGGTCTTCATATACGTCGTTTTTAATTTTTTTAATTGATTCGATTTCTTCTAAAACTGTATTGAGCAGATCTATACGTGACTGAAAGTTGGCGATCATCGCATAAATCACACGCTTGTCTTCACCGCTAGTAGCGAGATCTTCGGTAAGCTCTTGGTAATCCTTTTCTAAAGCTTCAAGCTGAATAAGAGCATCCTCTACCAATTCTTGCGTTTCAGGAGTTCGAGCCTCGTTGATATTATACAGTTCTTCTTCAATAGCTTTGGTGAAAAAATCTTGCGTCTTAGCCATTTCAGGGGAAACTGCAGCTAACTCCGCGCCGTTATTTGCAGGCTTAAGGGTTGCGTAACCTGCAAAAACAATCAGTACAATTGCAGCGGCAGAAGCAAGGGGTTTCCACCAGTCTAACTTTTTGACGGTTTTTTCTTCTACTTGTGTCTCTTTGAGTTTGTTTAAAAAGCGCAGTTCGTGACCATCGCCGGGCTCGGCAATGTCAAAACAGTCGCGCTGTTCTTCAAACCAGTTTTCTAAATTCGGTTTCATAATTATTCGGTGATTAGCTCACTCAATTTTTTTCTTAAACTTTCTTTTGCTCGGGAAACTGTGGTTCTGCAATTGGCATAACTTATTCCCAGAATGTCGCTCATTTCTTCATAATCGTAACCTTCGATCAAATTCAGGGTAAGCGCCATTCTATAATTTTCTTTAAGATGATTCATCGTCTGTAAAACGCGTTGCACCTCGAGATGGTTAGTGTCGCATTCAGTAATGCCTTGATCTTCTTCTAACTTGTAAAGTGTATCATCGAGATCGTCTTCTTTGAGTCGGTTACGTTTGTTATAACTGCTGATGCTGTTATTGACGACAATACGTTTTAACCAACTACCAAAAGTTGTTTCACCGCTGTACGAATCAAGCTTTGTAAAAGCACTTAAAAACGACTCTTGCATTACATCTTCGGCTTCGGCGCTATCTTTTACAATACGTAGCGAAGTATTGTACATAGCTTTATAATACCTTTTGTAAACCGTAAGCTGCGCGTGCTGATTTCCGTTTTTACATTGCTCTAAAAGCAGATCAATATGATGGTTAGTTGTATTCAATAGGTTAATGCTTCAGTATAAAGATACGTCGGTAAGCAGTTTGTTACAGTTCTGCGGAACTTTTTTCCATCAACCCTAAAAGTTAAGGTGGCATAGGAATTGAATTATAGAAGTAAAGAAAGATACTAAACAGCTTAAAAGCCCATTATTAAAGGGTTTAAATCAAATAAAAAAGATCGCATTGTTTTCAAAAGAATTGAAATCGTGACAATGTGGCGTTAAATAATATGGCTAGAACAAAATTTACAAATCTTGACAATCTGTCATTGCAGGACTTTGAAGGTGATGCTGAGTTAATTCCGTTGATGACTCCTGAGGATGAAGATGAGATCAATAGAGAAGAATTACCTGAAACCTTACCTATACTTCCTTTAAGAAATACCGTGCTATTTCCCGGTGTTGTGATCCCGATTACTGCCGGGCGTGATATGTCTATCGACTTGATCAACGAGGCGAATAAAGGTTCAAAAATTATAGGTGTTGTTTCTCAAAAGGATGGTGAAGTAGAAAATCCATCTGCAGACGATATTAATACCACAGGTGTGGTGGCGCGTATTTTACGTGTGTTGAAAATGCCTGACGGAAATGTTACCGTGATCATTCAGGGTAAAAAGCGCTTCAATATTGCTGAAGTTATCACCGAAAAACCATACTTGGTGGCGACGGTACGCGAAGTTGCTGAAACCAAACCCGAAAAAGATTCTGCTGAATTTAAAGCGATTATCGAGTCGATTAAAGAGCAGGCATTGCAGATCATTAAACAATCCCCTAATATTCCTAGCGAGGCAGGTTTTGCGATCAAAAATATTGAGAGTGAATCGTTTCTTATCAATTTTGTGAGTTCTAATATGAACTTGAGTGTTGAGGAAAAACAAGGCCTTTTGGAGATCAATGATCTTCAAGAACGTGCGTTACAGACGTTGCGCTATATGAATACCGAAATGCAAAAACTGGAGCTGAAAAATGACATTCAGAGCCGTGTGCATAACGATATGAGTCAGCAGCAGCGTGAGTATTTCTTGCATCAGCAAATGAAAACCATTCAAGAAGAATTGGGTGGTGTTTCTCAGGAAGATGAGATTGAAGAAATGCGTCAGCGTGCGAAAAAGAAAAAGTGGGATGAAAAAGTGGGTAAGCAATTCAAAAAAGAGCTTGCCAAAATGCAGCGAATGAATCCGCAGGTTGCAGAGTACAGTATTCAGCGTAACTATCTGGATCTGTTTTTGGATCTTCCATGGAATAAATTCAGCAAAGATAAATTCGATTTAAAGCGTGCTAAGAAAATTCTTGACCGCGATCATTACGGATTAGATGATGTTAAGAAGCGAATTATTGAATATCTCGCAGTATTGAAACTGCGTAACGATATGAAGTCTCCAATTTTATGTCTTTACGGCCCTCCGGGAGTTGGTAAAACTTCTTTAGGAAAATCGGTTGCCGAGGCGCTAGGACGTGAATATGTGCGTATGAGTTTAGGTGGTTTGCGTGACGAGGCCGAAATCCGCGGACACCGTAAAACCTATATTGGTGCGATGCCGGGTAGAATTCTTCAGAATTTAAAAAAGGCAGGAACCAGCAATCCGGTATTTGTTTTAGACGAGATTGATAAGTTGAGTAATAGCAATCAGGGAGATCCTTCTTCGGCTTTGCTTGAAGTGTTAGATCCTGAGCAAAATGCAGAGTTTCACGATAACTTCCTAGAACTTGGTTTTGACCTTTCTAAAGTGATGTTTATTGCTACAGCAAACAATTTGGGTAGCATTCAGCCAGCATTGCGTGACCGTATGGAGATCATCAACGTTACCGGTTATACCATTGAAGAAAAAGTTGAAATCGGGAAACGTCATTTGCTTCCAAAGCAATTGAAAGAACACGGCGTAACCGCAGATCAACTGAAGATCGCGAAACCTCAATTAGAAAAAATTGTGGAAGGGTATACGCGTGAATCCGGTGTACGTGGCTTAGAAAAACAAATCGCAAAAATGGTGCGTTATGCGGCTAAAAATATTGCGATGGAAGAGGAGTACAAGATCAAAATAGACAACCAGACGGTTATTGATGTCTTAGGTTCTCCAAAACTGGAGCGCAATAAATATGAAAATAATGAGGTCGCCGGTGTAGTCACAGGACTAGCCTGGACGCAAGTAGGTGGAGATATTCTCTTTATTGAATCTATACTTTCTAAAGGAAAAGGAAATTTAAGCGTTACCGGAAACTTGGGGAAAGTGATGAAAGAGAGTGCTACTCTTGCAATGGAATATATCAAGTCTAACGCCGAATATCTGGAACTAGATCCTAGCGTTTTTGAAAAGTACAATGTACACATTCACGTACCTGAAGGTGCTACGCCAAAAGATGGGCCGAGTGCGGGGATAACGATGTTGACTTCGTTAGTTTCATTATTTACACAGCGAAAAGTAAAACAAAGCATCGCGATGACCGGCGAGATCACGCTGCGTGGGAAAGTGTTGCCTGTAGGTGGTATTAAAGAGAAGATTCTTGCAGCAAAACGCGCGCACATTAAAGAAATTATTATGTGTGCAGAGAATGAGCGTGATATTAAAGAGATTAACGAAGATTACCTTAAAGGGCTTACGTTCCATTACGTGAATGATATGAGCGAAGTACTAGATATTGCTTTAACCAATGAAAAGGTTAAACGTGCTAAGCAACTTTAAACCTTTAGATACATTTTAATCAAACCCGCTAAGTCACTTAGCGGGTTTTTTAATGGGGCAGAAATAAAGTATACTTGTATACGTTTTGCGATACGGGTTGTTTGATGATTTGATATGATAAAAAAGCTACTTTTAATTTTAGCCTTGTTGACGAGCTTCAGTTTTTGGGCGCAATTGGGAGGTCGCGCGACATATCAATTCTTGAATTTAGTTTCTTCGCCAAAACAAGCTGCGTTAGGCGGAAAATTATTAACTGATTACAGTTACGATCCCACGAGTGGTTTATTCAATCCGGCGACGATCAACCCAGAAATGCATAACCAACTTTCTTTAAATTATGTCAACTATCTGGCTGATGTAAATTATGGGACTGTAGGCTACGCTTATGAATACGATCGGCGGAGCGGCGTTTTTCACGCCGGGGTCACGTATGTAAATTATGGCACTTTTGAAGGCTATGATGAGCGCGGTAATGCCACAGCAGACTTTAGTGGAGGCGAAGTGGCCTTTTCTGCGGGGTATGCTTATAATATTCCGCGGACAGATTTTTTTGTTGGAGCTAATGTTAAATTAATTTCTTCAAAATTGGAGCAGTACACTTCATTGGGTGGCGCTGTAGATATGGGATTTATCTACGTTAATGATGAACTCGAACTCAATATCGCCGGAGTGGTGCGCAATATTGGTACGCAGTTTACGGCTTACGATGTTACTTATGAAAGGCTTCCGTTAGAAGTGGATCTTGGTATATCTCAAAAGTTAGAATACGTTCCTGTGCGATGGCATTTTACTTTAGAGAATCTTCAAAATTGGAATTTAGCTTTTGCTAATCCCGCACGTGCAACTTCAGACCTAAATGGAAATTCTACTCCGGAAAATGTCAATTTCTTTGATGAAGCGCTTCGCCATATGATTTTTGCAGCAGAATTATTTCCAGATAAAGGCTTTAATATTCGGTTGGGGTATAGTGTGCGTAGAGCCGAAGAATTGCGCATTGTAGATCAGCGTAGTTTTGCAGGTCTTAGTGCCGGTTTCTCTGTGAAGTTTAATAAATTGCGCCTGAGTTACAGCTACGCGCGTTACAACACTGCTGCCAGCTCAGGATTCTTTGGTTTAAATATAGATTTGAACTAAAGTCATTACGATACTATTTAATCTTCAAGCATAAACTTTTGAAAAAAATAACCATTGCCATAGACGGCTATTCTTCTACAGGTAAAAGTACAGTAGCCAAAATGCTGGCTCAAGAATTAGGCTACGTATATGTAGATACCGGTGCGATGTATCGTGCCGTAACACTATATGCGATGCGTAAATTATTTATCAAAGCCGGGCATTTTGATAAAGAAGCGTTGATCAGGCATTTATTTATGGTTTCAGTAAAGTTTCAAATGAATGCAGAGACCGGGATTGCCGACGTTTATCTTAACGGCGAAAATGTAGAACGGGAGATTAGAACACTAGAAGTATCCAACTTTGTAAGTCAGATCGCTGCGATTCCCGAAGTACGAAAACTGCTCGTGCAAAAGCAACACGAGATGGGCAAAGAAAAAGGTATCGTGATGGATGGTCGTGACATTGGTACTGTGGTTTTCCCTGATGCTGAGTTGAAAGTATTTATGACCGCATCTGCAGACGAGCGTGCGCGGCGTAGATTTGAAGAGCTTAAAGCTAAAGGCGATGCCGTAAGTTATGAAGCAGTTTTAGAGAATGTTCAGAAGCGTGATAAACTTGATACATCAAGAGCGGATTCTCCGCTTGTGCAGGCAGAAGATGCGATTTTGCTAGACAATACGCATACTAATATTGAAGACCAGTTTCATATTCTTTTACAACTTGCAAAGGACCGTATCTACGGCAGATGCTAATCTTTTAAAATCCCTTTTTAATGAAAGCTACCCAACTTGATCGTGGGCTACTCTACTTGATGGCTGCAGGAGCAGGTCTGGTTGTGGCCAACAATTATTACAATCAACCGCTTCTAAATTTAATGGCCAAAACCTTCTCGGTAACCGAGGCGCAGGTGAGCAATATTCCGCTGGCAACGCAATTGGGATATGCGTTTGGTTTGCTTTTTATCATTCCGCTAGGGGATAAATTTTCTAGAAGAACCATCATTTTGATCGATTTTGTGGCGATCATCGTTTCCCTGTTGGTGACTGCAATGGCGCCTTCTCTTACCGTGCTTACAATTTCTAGTTTTTGCGTGGGTTTTTCTTCTGTAGTGCCTCAGCTGTTTGTGCCGATGGCTGCCCAACTCGCTTCCGAAGAAAACCGAGGTAAAGCCATTGGGATCGTGATGAGCGGTTTGCTGATCGGGATTTTAGGAAGCCGTTTTCTCAGCGGATTAGTAGGAGAGTATTTTGGTTGGCGTTTTATGTATTACGTAGCTGCCGGGATTATGCTTGTTTATGCAGCACTGCTTTATTTTAAATTACCGGATGTCGCCACCAATTTTAAAGGAACGTATTCCCAACTCATGCAATCGCTTTGGAAATTATTTAAAACCAAGCCCGAAGTGCGTATTGCCGGTTTAAGAGGTGCATTGGGCTTTGCAGGATTTAGCGCATTCTGGACCACGCTAGTATTTTTGATGGAAACCAATTTTGGTTACAGTAGTGGTGCAGCCGGACTCTTTGGCGTTTTGGGAATGATAGGAGCTTTAGGTGCTACTATTTCGGGTAAGTTGAATGATAAATATCCGCCCAAAAAGCTTATCTATATTTTTACAGCTATTCTCGTTGTTTCTTGGATCGTTTTTCAATTTAGCGGAAATTCTATTTTTGGTCTGGTAATAGGAGTTTTGTCGGTTGATTTTGGATTGCAATGTTTACACGTAACCAATCAGAATATCATTTTTAATCAAAACCCAGAAGCGCGCAATAGGGTGAATACCATTTATATGGTGCTTTATTTTATAGGCGGAGCCCTAGGTACGGTTACCGGAGCTTACGCTTGGCAGCAATATCAGTGGGCGGGCGTGGCAACTTTGGGGTTAATATATTCCATACTCATTATCATACTTCAGCTTTTATTTCAATGGAAGCATAAACGCTAATTTCATACTTCAGCCTTTATTTGAAGAATCATATGCTAAATTCCCCATAAGATGTGCTTAAGGCTTTATTAAAACTCCTTGTTTCAGTTAGGCTACTCATTAACTTTAAAATAAAAATTGCGGTTGCTTACTATTTAAGTAATACCGAAAACTATTTAAAAGAACTATTATGAGTACAGACATTTTAGATAAGCCCAATGCCACGCAAAAGGCTACAAGTAAAGATACCATTCAAACTATAAATCCTTCTACCGGTAAGCCTCTTGATCGATATAAGATGATGACCGATCAAGAAGCAAGTGATGCCGTTCAAGCTACGCACAATGCTTTTCTAGAGTGGAAGACCTTTCCGTTAGAAAAACGTGCAGCGTTTATTCAGAAAATAGGTAAAAGTCTCGCTAAGCATAAAGAGCAATTGGTCAAATTGATGACTGAAGAAATGGGGAAACTCATCAGTCAGGGGGAACAAGAAGTTGATTTGTGTGTAGGTATCTGCGAATATACTGCGCAAAATGGGCCTAAAGCTTTACAGGATGAAAAGCGTACCCTGCCGCAAGGCGGAAAAGGTGTCATCACATATTCACCACTTGGTGTAATTTACGGCATTCAACCTTGGAATTTCCCTACCTATCAAGTGATGCGTTATACCATCGCTAATTTAATGGCGGGTAATGGGGTTCTACTGAAGCACGCCGAAAATGTGACCGGTTCTGCATTGTTGATCGAAAAAATCATCAGTGAGGCAGGATTGCCAAAAAACATATTTACGGTGCTGAGAATTTCGCACGAGCAATCTGATGCTATCATTGAAAATGATTTGGTACGCGGAGTTACCTTAACCGGTAGTGGAGCAGCAGGAAAAGTTGTTGGCGAAAAAGCCGGAAAAGCTTTAAAGAAAACCGTATTAGAATTGGGATCTAACGATGCATATTTAGTATTAGAGGATGCTGATGTTGATACCGCAGTAGAATGGAGTATTAAAGGACGAATTTATAATAACGGGGAAACCTGTGTTGCTGCCAAACGCTTTGTTGTAACTGAGAAAGTCTATGATGAATTCAAGCAAAAATTCGTTGCCGGAATGGAAAAAATCAAATTTGGTGATCCTACAGATGACACCGTGGATATTGGACCTATGGCGCGTAAGGATTTACGAGAAAAATTGCACGATCAGGTTCAAGAAAGTATTGCTAATGGAGCCGAAGTTTTATGCGGTGGTAATTTGCCCAAAGGTGAAGGCTACTTTTATCCCGCAACGGTTTTAGGTAATGTAAAACCCGGTCAACCGGCTTATGATGATGAGTTATTTGGTCCTGTTGCTTCTTTAATCAAAGCAAAAGATAATGAGGATGCGATGCGTATCGCAAACGACAGCCGTTTTGGTTTAGGTGGTGGTATATTTTCAAAAGATGAAAAAGCAGCTTTTAAACTTGCTAAAAATCATTTTGACACCGGTATGGTATTTATCAACTGTTTCGGCCTCGCACAACCTAATATGCCTTTTGGTGGTGTAAAAGCTTCCGGGTATGGTAGAGAACACGGCGGTTTTGGTATTAAAGAATTTGTAAATGAAAAAGCAATTATGAGTTTAGATAGTTAATTCAAAAATTGCTTAAAGCAAAAATCCCCGTTCAATAGTGAACGGGAATTTTTTTTAGTTACCAATAGGTGGTGGTCCATCGGGGATCATCGCTTTGTAAACATCGTCCCCTTTACGTACTTTAAATTCAGTTTTTACTTCTTCAACAAGATTTGCATCTTCAAATAAATCATACATAGTCATTGACATGGCTTTTGAAGCCATTACCATTCCTTTATGGCCTATTGACATTCCGCCGCAGGCGACCACAGCCCAGGAATGCCAAGGCGTATCTTTAGGAGCGACGGTTACACCGAGATTAATATTAGGTACATTCCAACTCACATCTCCAACATCTGTAGAGCCGCCGCCGGGATTCTCTCTGGTTTCCTCAAAAGGATAGATCTTGCTGTCCATCCCTACTTGAGGTTTATCGGTCATTTCTTGAATCTTCTTACCAAAAGCGATTTCTTCTTCCGTATATTCTAAAGGGCCTAAAAGCTCCAGATTCTCTTGCATTACGGCTCCGCCGGTTCTGTTTACCAAAGTTTCTCTTATTCCGGAAACGAGCGAATACTTATAATCTACATTGGCCATAATCGCAGCACCTTCTGCCATTTTCTTTACCTGTTCAAAAACCGGAAGCATTCCTTTAGTATCGGTATTGCGTACGCGTACCCATAATTTGCTGTAATCAGGCACCACGTTAACCACTTGACCACCATCTTGAATATGGTAATGAATACGTACGGTAGGTTTTATATGTTCACGGTAATAATTGACTCCCGTGGTATACAACTCTAACGCATCAGAAGCACTGCGCCCATTCCAAGGATCTGCCGCAGCGTGCGCCGCTTGACCATTAAATTCTACAATAAAGTCAACCATAGCCAGCGAACTTTGTACATCGGCTTTAGTATCTGCAGAAGGGTGCCAGCTTACATTAACATCAACATCATCCCAAACCCCAGCTTCGAGCATCCACAATTTCCCAAAGAATTTTTCTTCAGCAGGAGTACCTATGAATTTTACGGTGCCTTTAATTTTTCCGGCTTCAATCATCTCTTTAACCGCAATAGCTGCACCCAGGCTTGCGGTCCCAAAAAGGTTATGACCACATCCGTGACCTGCTGCGCCAGCTTTTAGGGGTTCTTTAGTAGGCTGCGCCTTTTGTGAAATACCGGGAAGTGTGTCAAACTCACCCAGAACACTAATAACTGGCTTTCCTTCTCCATAGGTCGCAATAAATGCGGTAGAAATATCAGCAACTCCGCGTTCTACAGCAAAACCATTTGCTTCGGCATAATCGGCAAGTAGTTTTGAAGATTCGGTTTCCTGAAGAGCGATTTCGGCATTTGCCCAGATTTTGTCGCTAATTGAAATCAGATCTTCTTTGTGATTTTCAACGGAAGCAATAAGCTGCTTTTTGTCTTTGGGGATTTTTTGCCCGAAGGCAACTATTCCTGCCAAAAGGAATAGCAATGTAATTTTTGTATTCATACATAAAACATTTTAGTTAGTGCTTTTAAAGTTAGTAAAATCAGACCTAGTCTGTGGCAACACAAGAATTTATGCTGAATTCTAAAATATTGATCTATAAATGGGAGAATCTCTAAAATTGACATTTGATTTTGACAATGTTCTAAATTTCTCGTTCAAGTTCAATTTCTTGCAGCAACATTATATTTTAACTGATATTTTTATATAACTTACTGTAATTGTGAAAATTGAGGTTGCTATGAGAGCTTTTGTTGTTTACTTCTTGATGTTTTTAGGAATTTCATATAGTTTGTTTGCACAAACCAAACAAGAGGTAAGTGGTTATGTTACTAGTTTTGGTACGCCGGTGGTCCATGCAAAAGTGGCTGTCGTGGGTACCGATTTAATAACCGCAACAGATAGCAAAGGTTATTATACTATCGAAGTCACACCTCGGCAGGAATTGCAGTTTTCTTATGTTGGGCTTCAAACTGTAACGATCATCATAGAAGACGTTACTAGAACGCTCAATGTAAAAATGCTGCCCGAGGTTAATGATCTTGATGAGGTGACGGTTAAAGAAAAGATCAAAAAAATAGAACCTTTTTCAGATGAGTTAGGAGAAGACGGCAAACCTAAGTGGATCCCAACCTCAATGGGGCCTATTTTGACTCAAAATGGAGCAACGAGTTATGTCAGGGGAGAGGATTTAAATCTTGGAGCTCCAAATTTAGCATTGGCTCTTGATGGTCATATAATTACCAGGAAATATATTTCAATCTTAGCACCTCAAGATATTTTATGGGATATTGATGGAGTGCTCTTTGACTCTACCAGTGGTAAATTACCACCATTGCCTCCGGTTTCTGAAGTTCATGATGTTATGGTGCTAAGGTCGTTAACACTTACCAATCGTTATGGCTCAAGAGGGAGAAGTGGAGTTATCGTGGTGCGCACTAAAGGCGCTTATTTTTTTGAAAAGCAACAACGTTCTAAGCGATCTTACGTTAACCCAGAAGTATATTCTGAAGATGCCATTGCTTTTAAAAATGTAATTGTTCCAAAACCGAATTATCTAAAAGATTTAGAAAATTCAAATACGCTGGAGGAAGCTTTTAGTATTTATGAAAAGTCGCTTATAAATAATGCTCGCGATGTAGCATTTTATGCAGATGTTGCGCAGTATTTTTATGATAAAAATGCCGCCGATAAAGCACATTTGGTTTTAAGCGAAATGGAAGCCGCTTTTGTAACCAATGCCGAAGCATTGAAAGTACTTGCCTATACCTATGAAGCAAATGCTGATCGTGAAAAAGCGCTTTCGGTTTATAAGAAGATATTCAGACTGCGACCACAATATGCGCAATCGTATCGAGATTTAGGCAATTCGTTTGCTGCTGCTGAAAATTATCAGAAATCCTGGTTGATGTATATGGGCTATATGAATACCGCAGACAGTTTGAGCGGCACAGGAATAGACGCTATTGTTTACCGGGAGATGGAAGCTTTGTATTTTCAGCATAAAGACAAGATCGATGCCGATGCTAAGTTCTCCCTCCCTGAAAATAAAAGCGAACTCGCTTACGACGTTCGTTTAGTTTTTGAATGGAACACCTCTGAAGCCGAATTTGAGCTCGAGTTTGTGAATCCGCAAAATCAGCCTTTCTCAGTGAATCATACCTTGGAGCAAAACCTTGGACGTATAAGAGACGAAAAGCTCAAAGGCTATACTTCAGAAGAATTTTTGATCGATGATCTAGGTTCTGGTGACTGGCTGGTGAATCTCAAATATTTTGGAAATAAGCAGTTTCAACCTACGTTTTTGAAAGTGACAACCTATTACAATTGGCAACAGTCCAATCAAAAACAAAAGGTTGAAGTATTTAAATTAACCCGACAAAATATAAAAATGCAACTGCTTAAATTGAATAACCGGGGTTTGAGAATATAGTCTAATTTAAAGCTTAAAACATAATAAGTTATATGTCAGCAAAAAACAAAAGCTCCTTCGTAATAACCAAAATGGGAATATTTTTACTAATGTTTTCTATGCAAGCATTTGCACAAACCAAGCAAGAGGTAAGTGGTTATGTTACTAGTTTTGGTACGCCGGTAGTCAATGCAAAAGTGGCTGTTTTGGGTACCGATTTAATGACCGCAACAGATAGTAAGGGTTATTATACTATTGAAGTGGCGCCACGGCAAGAATTGCAATTTTCTTATGTTGGTCTTCAAACTGTAACGATCATCATAGAAGACGTTACTAGAACGCTCAATGTAAAAATGCTGCCCGAGGTTAATGATCTTGATGAGGTGACGGTTACCGCCAAAAATAAGAATCAAAGAGATTTTGAAGAAGAATATGGCCCTTACGGCAAACCTAGGAGAATGCCCACAGCAATGGGGTATATAAGCACCGGTGGATCTTCGGCATACTTGAAAGGAGCAAGTTTAAATCAAGCTGCAGTAGATATTTCTAGAGCTATTGATGGCAGAGCAGCCGGACTCGAAGTAAATAGTGAAGGGGAGATTTATATTAGATCGGGTAATTCTATAAATAATAATGTACCAGCCATTTGGGATGTAGATGGAATGATTTATAAAGAGCCTCCATTTATTGATATTTCAAATGTTCAGGATATTCTAATTTTGAAATCATTAAGCCAGGTCAATAGGTATGGTAATATGGCTTCAGGTGGCGTTATTATAGTACGTACTAAAGGCGCTTATTTTGCACAGCGTAAGGAAAAAGTCAACAAGACCTACGGAAATCAACAGGTTTATTCAGATGACGCTGTAGCTGTAGAAAACCTAATTACAGTCACTCCTGATTATCTAAAAGATTTAGAAAACTCAAATACTCCGGAGGAAGCTTTTACTATTTATAAAGAAGCATTGGTCACTAATGCACGGGACGTAGACTTTTATGCTGATGTTGCGCAGTACTTTTATGATAAAAATGCTATAGATAAAGCACATTCGGTTTTAAGCGAAATGGAAACCTCTTTTGAAACCAATGCCGAAGCACTGAAGGTACTCGCGTATACCTATGAAGTAAATGCTGATCGTGAAAAAGCGCTTTCGGTTTATAAAAAGATATTCAGACTGCGACCGCAATATGCGCAATCGTATCGAGATTTAGGCAATTCGTTTGCTGCTGCTGAAAATTATCAGAAATCCTGGTTGATGTATATGGGCTATATGAATACTACAGACAGTTTAAGCGGCACAGGAATAGACGCGATTGTTTACCGGGAGATGGAAGCTTTATATTTTCAGCATAAAGACAAGATCGATGCAGATGCTAAATTCTCACTCCCTGAAAATAAAAGCGAACTCGCATACGACGTTCGATTAGTTTTTGAATGGAACACCTCTGAAGCCGAATTTGAGCTCGAGTTTGTAAATCCGCAAAATCAGCCTTATGTGGTGAATCACACTTTAGAGCAAAACCCTGAACGCATAAGAGACGAAAAGCTTAAAGGCTATACCTCAGAAGAATTTTTGATCGATGATCTAGGTTCTGGTGATTGGCTGGTGAATCTCAAATATTTTGGGAATAAGCAGTTTCAGCCTACGTTTTTGAAAGTTACAACCTATTACAATTGGCAACAGCCTACTCAAAAACACAAGGTTGAGGTATTTAAATTAACCCGACAAAACATAAAAATGCAACTGCTCAAATTAAATAACCGCAATTTGCGCTATTAAGAATTCGCGCGATCTAGAATCCAATTGCTGTAAAACTCAAGAACTTCTTCTTTGTTGAGTTCGCTGTGCGTTTCGTGTCGTAAACCTTCCCAGTGTTTGAAATCGATTTGATCGGGATGACGTGAAGCCAAAGTTTTTGAAGCTTTAAATTTTGTGATATTGTCTTCGGTACCGTGAGCTAAAAGAAGTCTGGTTCTAAAATCAAAGGTTTTATCCATAAGATAAACACCGTTGTCATTTAGCCCAAAGAATAGTTTTAAAGAAGCTTTTCCGTGCACGAGTTGGTCTTCTTTATAGGTTTTTCCAACTTCGGTATCTCTAGAAAGATCTGCCGGGTCGAGTTTCGTTTCTTGCACAGGGTTTAAAGCAAAGGTCAAAGCCATTCTTCCTAAAATAATTTGCATTGCTCCGGGATTCTTAACCAGCTTTAGCCAGGGCGAAGTGACGAGAGCTCCTGCAGGTGGTGCTGCGGTCATCAATAAGTAGCGTAATACGATACCACCACCCATACTGTGACCGTATAAAAATACCGGTGTTTCCGGGTTTTCTTCAAGCGCTTTTTCATAAAGAAAGTCCACTGCAAGAATAAAATCCTGTAAGGAGCGTACTACACCACGTTTGCCGTTAGATTTTCCGTGACCGGGTAAATCTATTGCATAACAGGTGATATTTTTTGCATTAAAATATTCGGCGACGTGTGTGTACCTTCCTAAATGCTCTCCAAAACCGTGAATGATGCAAACCACGGCTTTTTGGTCAGGAGCTTTCGAGACCTTTCCAAAGAGTTCATGTCTAGCGGTTTGCCCTGTAAATGTAGTGCTGGATTTTTCTACTAACATATTTTTTATTTCAGAATAGAAAATTAGAAAAGTTTATGTAATTTTGCACTCCTTTTGACAACGGTTGGAAACCCAAAAGGATGAGGGATTTAAAATGAATCTCTTGAAAACAAACATGTATTTTAAACCTCTTTTACGATTTTGAGTTGTTTAGTTTCCACAAAAGCGTAAAATACAAACTATTAATCAGCAATGGCTGAAGAAAATAAAAAACCAGAAGCTCAGGAAGAAGTTGAGCTTAAGACAAATGTTGCAGCAGCAGAAGAACTTGCTACTCCTGATGCAATTAAAGAACCAAAAGGTTACGAAAGCGCTGCTCAAGCTAATCCTGAGAAATTTCTTGAAGAATTCAACTGGCACAATTACGAAGAAGGAATTGATCCTATCGATGATGACAAGCTAGATGAGTTTGAAAAGCTGGTTGCAGAAAACTTTGTTGACACTCTTGATGACGAAGTTGTTGAAGGTAAAGTAATCAACATCACAGATCGTGATGCTATTATAGACATCAACGCAAAGTCTGAAGGTGTAATCTCTCTTAACGAGTTCCGTTACAACCCAGATCTAAAAGTTGGTGATACTGTTGAGGTATTAATTGATGTGCGTGAAGACGCTACCGGTCAATTAGTATTATCTCACCGTAAAGCGCGTGTGATCAAAGCTTGGGAGCGTGTAAACAAAGCTCACGAAGATGGTACTATTGTTACCGGTTTTGTAAAAGCACGTACTAAAGGTGGTATGATCGTAGACGTATTTGGTATTGAAGCGTTCTTACCAGGTTCTCAGATCGATGTGAAGCCTATTCGTGATTACGATGCGTATGTAAACAAAACAATGGAATTCAAAGTGGTTAAAATTAACCAAGAATTCAAAAACGTTGTTGTTTCTCACAAAGCGCTTATCGAAGCAGATATCGAAGAGCAGAAAAAAGAAATCATCGGGCAGCTTGAAAAAGGTCAGGTTCTTGAAGGTACCGTTAAAAACATTACTTCTTACGGAGTATTCGTTGACCTTGGTGGCGTAGATGGATTGGTACACATTACAGATCTTTCTTGGTCTCGTATCAACCACCCGAATGAGATCGTTGATCTTGATCAGAAACTTAACGTGGTTATCCTTGACTTTGATGAAGATAAAACACGTATCCAACTTGGTCTTAAGCAGCTTAAGAAGCACCCATGGGATGCTCTTAGCGAGACTTTAAGTGTAGGTGATAAAGTAAAAGGTAAAGTTGTTGTAATCGCAGATTACGGTGCTTTTGTTGAAGTAGAAGAAGGAGTAGAAGGTCTTATCCACGTTAGTGAAATGTCTTGGTCTACGCACTTACGTAGCGCTCAGGATTTCGTAAACGTTGGTGACGAAGTAGAAGCTCAGATTCTTACTATGGATCGTGAAGATCGTAAGATGTCTCTTGGTATCAAGCAATTGACGCAAGATCCTTGGACAGATATCACTTCTAAATATCCTGTAGGTTCTCGTCACACCGGTATTGTACGTAACTTCACTAACTTTGGTGTATTCGTAGAATTAGAAGAAGGTATCGACGGTCTTATCTACATCTCAGACCTATCTTGGACTAAGAAAATCAAGCACCCATCAGAATTTACAAACATCGGTGATAAACTAGAAGTTGTAGTTCTTGAGCTTGACGTAGAAGGACGCAAATTAAGCTTAGGTCACAAGCAGATTGAAGACAATCCTTGGGACAAATATGAAGCTGATTTTGCAGTAGGAACTAAGCACACCGGTACAATTGGAGAAATTGTAGACAAAGGAGCAACTGTTGAATTCAACGAGGACATCGTGGCATTTATTCCAGGACGTCACTTAGAGAAAGAAGACGGAAGCAAACTTGGTAAAGGTGATGAGGCAGAATTCCAAATCATTGAGTTTAATAAAGACTTCAAACGTGTAGTTGCATCGCATACTGCATTATTTAAAGAAGAGGAAGCTAAGATTGTTAAGCAGGCAGCTAAGAAAGCAGCTGATTCTGCCGCAGCTAGTGCACCTACTTTAGGAGACGCAAATGATGCTCTTGCAGCATTGAAAAAGCAAATGGAAAAAGGCGGTAACTAAGCCCTAACATTTTCTAATATTAGAAAGCCCTTTAGCACTTGCTAAAGGGCTTTTTTTATTGGTGCTTAAAAATGTATTTGATATTCCCCTTATTGCGTAAAAGTTGATGATTTTTACAAGACCAATGCATTATGGACTTATATTATAATCGTTTTCATTATTTAATTACCTGTTTATATATAGCTTGGGCTTATCTAGGATTTTCTCTTTTTTTGCTAGTGCTTTCGAGTTTTTAGGTTCCCATAACATAATGTACCTTGTTATATTATAAGTTATTTATTTTAGCAATAAATGTTTGTTTAGATGAAATATTATTGGATTCTTCTTATTGTAATTTCAAGTTATGCTCAAGAGCAAAAGTTTAAACTGCACGTTGATCATTCTGATAAAATCATAAAACTCTATGTGGACAATTATCAATATTGCCCAGTGACTTTGAATTTAAGTTATAAGCTTCAAAATTTGCGTCTTTTGAAACCTGATGATACTTCTTATATTATTCCCGCGCGCGCTAAAAAGTTTCTTTTAACTAAACTCGAGCGTATGCATAATAACTTACCGGCGAATTTAAATTTTGACGATAGGTATTTTTATGGGATTAAAAATAACGCTAGAGCTAACCTTCATTATAGTTATCACTTACCTTTTGCGTTAGGGGCTTCAAATTTGGTGGTACAAGGGCCTAATGGGGTTTTAGGGCATAAAGATCAACATGCTGTTGATTTTCGCATGGAATATGATTCCGAAGTTGTTGCAATGCGAGCCGGTATAGTGGTTCAGATTATAGATACATTAAATACGGTCATCAAAGAAAATTCGTGTACTGTAAAAAGCAATATGCTACTGGTGTATCACGAGGATGGTACCTTTGCTCAATACAGCCATTTTAAGAAAAATGGGATTGTAGTAAAAGTAGGAGATCGTGTTCAAGAAGAGCAACTTTTAGGTTATGCGGGCAATGTGAATTTTGGTAGAGAACCTCATATGCATTTCGAAGTTTTTAAAGGACTTGTAAGTAAGAAGGAAAGTATACCCATCTCATTTCTCATTGACTATGGTTTTAAAATAAAAGAGTTAGAAAATTGGAAGTACTACACCAAGTATTATTGATTTTTTACTGAGGATAAGAAATGAGTGTTGCTGTGTTTGTAGCAGCTAATATATTTAGATTCTAAAGTTGATTATAAATGGTTATTTTCGCTTACCCAGAAACACTACACTTATGAACTATATTCTCTTTGACGGTCCTGCGCGTAAAAAGCTCTTACCTTTTACATATACCAGACCTGTTGCAGATCTCAGAATCGGCATTTTAACTATTAGGGAGAAGTGGGAAAAACACCTGGGAAGTACAACTTCTACAATTACTGAAGAGTATTTGTCTGAAAAATTCCCTATGGTGGAGTTTGAAGAGAATGTAATGATCAATGCATCGTATATTCCTACGGAAGTTCTGGTAGAACAAGTCTTAGATCTACAGGAAAATCAAGCCCTTTTTGATGGGGATGATATCGTTGCTTTCTATACTAAAGATACCCAGGAAGAAATAGATTTTGATACCTATGAGCAATTAGAAGTTACGGTTGAAGGTGTCTTTAAGATTGAAAATAATTGGGATATTTTCAGTAAAAATCACGAAGCCATTCAGCTGGATTATGATTTGATCACTGAAGGAAGAATTTCTGCTGAAATTCCTAAAGGAGTGCAAACCCTTCACGCAGAAAATATCTTTATTGAAGAAGGTGCAAAACTTAATTTTTGCACGCTTAATGCTTCAGCAGGTCCTATTTATATAGGTAAAGATGCTGAAATTATGGAAGGTGCACTCATTCGCGGGCCGTTCGCACTTTGCGAACACGCTGCCGTAAAGATGGGAGCAAAAATCTATACAGGAACGACTATTGGTCCGTATTGCAAAGTTGGAGGTGAGGTTACCAATTCGGTATTGATGGCGTATTCTAATAAAGGACATGATGGTTATTTAGGAAATTCTGTATTAGGGGAATGGTGCAACATAGGTGCAGATTCTAACAACAGTAACCTTAAAAATAATTACGAAGAAGTGCGTCTTTGGGATTACGAGACCGAAGGTTTTGCAAAAACTGGATTGCAATTTTGTGGTTTAATGATGGGGGATCACAGCAAGTGTGGTATTAATACCATGTTCAATACAGGAACGGTTATCGGTGTAAGCGTCAATATTTTTGGAACAGGTTTTCCTCGTAATTTTGTTCCTAGTTTCAGTTGGGGTGGGGCAAGTGGTTTTACCACTTATAAAACCAATAAAGCTTTTCAAACCGCTAAACTAGTGATGGAACGCCGCAACATACCTTTTGATGAGCAGGAAGCGGCGATCTTAGAACATATCTTTGAGGAGTCTGCTAAATACAGAAGGTATTAATGCGCTCCTGATGCCGGTTTGCCCGAACCATTTTTCATCATTAAAACGAAGGGAACACAGACTAAAAACAGAATTCCTAAGTATAGAAATACATCCATATACGTGAGTACCGTGCCTTGAAGGCTAATGCTTCCTTCTAAGACTTGGTACGCACGGTCTAAGGCTTCATTAAAACTAAAACCTTTCCCTATAAACATTTGCTGCAAACCGTTCACACGCTGTTGCGTTTGCGGATCAATACCGCTTAGGTTGGGAATTAAATCAACCCGATGCTGCTGATTTAAGCGTGAAATCATCGTTGTGATAATCGCAATACCGAACGAACCTCCTAACTGGCGCATCATTCCGGTAAAGGCTGCTCCTTCACCAATCTCAGCTCCTTTTAATGTAGAAAGTGCTAAGGTGGTAATAGGGACAAATAACAGTCCTAGACCCATTCCGCGAAGCACTAAAGGCCAAAACATAGCCTCTGACGAGGTATCTGGAGTAAGCAGGTTATGCATCCAGAGGCTATATAAGAAAAACCCAATAAAACCCAGTGCTACCAGATACTTTGCGGGGATTCCGCGTTCTAGGAGCTTCCCTATTATGGGCATCATTAAACCTGTGGTTATCGAACTCGGGATTAGTAATAAGCCGGCATCGGTTGCCGTCCACCCTAAGATAGACTGGGTGTAGATCGGGATCACAAAGGTAGAGCCATAAAGACCAAAACCTAGAATAAAGGTCATTATAGTTCCCGTCCATAAATTGGTGTTGCGCAGCACTCTTAGGTTTACAATAGGAAATTCATAAACCAGTTCGCGCCAAATAAATGCCACAAGACCAAATAAAGAAACCACACTTAAAATTACGATCATATGATCTTCAAACCAGTCGTCTTGTTGCCCGTGTTCAAGTACAAATTGTAACGAACCAATAAAGGAGGCAAGAAATACAATGCCCCACCAGTCAACCTGATTGGCGCTGAGTTTTTCACCATATTTTGGACTTCTAACAAAGAGAATTGTCAAAAAGGTCGCAATGATCCCAATCGGAATATTGATATAGAAAATATAAGGCCAGGAGAAATTATCAACCAGATAGCCACCTAAAGGTGGTCCTAGGGTAGGACCAACGATTACGCCCATTCCGTAAATGGCTTGCGCCATACCTCGTTTAGCGACCGGGTAACTTTCGGTTATTATAGTTTGTGCAGTAACCAGCAACGCACCACCACCTAGACCTTGAACAAACCTAAAAGCAACAAGCTCCCAGATGTTTGTAGCATTTCCGCAGAGAAAGGAAGAACACGTAAAAATGACTATGGAAACCGCAAAATAATTCCGCCGACCAAATTGTTTTGATAACCAACTCGTCATAGGTATGATGATCACGTTAGCAATGGCATACGCGGTGATTACCCACGCGACATCAGTTAAGGTGGCGCCCAGGCTTCCGCGCATATCATTTAATGCAACGTTTACGATAGTGGTATCTACAATCTCTAAAAGTGCGCAAAGAATCGCGGTGATCGTGATGATCACGCGTCTAAAGCCATACTCAACGAGACTGTCTTCTGCTTCTATAGCCTCATCCATATTATTCTAGTTTAGATGTACGTCTATTTCTGCATTCATTCCTGCGCGTAACAAAGCCAAGCGTTCCTGACTGTTAGCGTCAGTAAAATTGATCTTCACAGGTAGGCGTTGTACGGTTTTTACAAAATTTCCGGTGGCATTATCGGGTGGAAGTAAAGAGAATCGAGCGCCGGTAGCAGGAGAGAAGTTAGCAATGACTCCTTCAAACTCTTCATCTGGATAGGCATCGATAGCAATGCCTACTTTTTGACCGACTTTCATATCGTTTAATTGAGTTTCTTTAAAGTTGGCTACAATCCATTTATCTTGAGTATTTACAAGATAAAAGAGCGATTGACCGGGTTGAACAAATTGCCCTTCTTGAATTTCTATCGAAGAAAGTTGGCCGTCTATAGGAGCGATCACCACCGTATAATCCAAGTTGAGTTGTGCGGCATCTACCTGCGCTTGAGCGCTTTTAATATTAGCTTCGGCAACAGCGACTTGTTTTTCGGTCACTTCGTTTTGAGAAGTCGCCGCACGGCTTTGACTTTGCATTGCTTTTTGCTGATTTTCTAAAACCGAAAGACGTGCTTCGGCTTCTTGCTTAGCCGCTAAAGCTTGCTCGTATTGCTGAGTCGTGATACTCTTGTTGTCGTAGAGATTTTTATATCTGGTATAATCATCTGAAGCTCTTCTCAACTGAATTTTGGCCGACTCAATATTGCCGTAAGTTGAAGAAACCTGTGCATAGGACGCGCTGGCATTTGCCTTAGAGGAACCAATAGAGGACTGCGCAACAGCAAGCTGACTTTCGGCGGCTGCTAAACTTGCTTTGGCTTGCTCTAATTGAACTAAGTAATCGCGCTGATCTATAGTGAACAATGTGTCTCCAGCTTTTACGATAGCATTATCTTCAACAAAAATTTGGTCAACATAACCGCCTACGTGCGGTATGATGGCACTCATATTTGCTTCTACCTGAGCATCATCAGTTTCTTCGTGAGAGAGCGAGTGAATGAACTTAATCGTTCCGTAGGTTGCGCCGATGAGCACTAAAACGGCTGTAATGATGATGAATTTTTTATTGGTTTTTTTCTTCTGTTCCATGATTGTAGAAGGGTTAATTTTGAGAAAATTGCTTGGTAAGTACGCCTTCGGCACTTAAAAGTTGATAATAGGTTTGGGTAATGTCTGCCTTAGCGTACGTCAGATTAATGTTGGCTTGCAGTTGCTGCACATCGGCTTCCAGAAGGTCATTAGTATCAGAAAGTCCGTTATCGTATTTATCTTTTACAATGCGGTAGTTTTCTTCAGCTTGCTCCTTAGAAACTTCATAAACTTCAAAGGTGTTTAAAGCAAGATTGTATTCAGCGAAAGCGTTTTGCGCATTTACTTTAGCTTGGGCAGTAGCTTCGTCAATTTGGTAACGTAACTGCTGAGCCTGACTTTCGGCTAATTTAACGTTAGCCTTAGATTTAAAAAGGGATGCGAGGTTATAAGAAACACCAACACCTACATTCATCGCATTGGTTACGGTGAGTGCATTATTGAGATCCAACGCGATGTAACCACCCACTAAAGCCAGAGACGGATAATAATCAGCCTTAGCTACTTTAATCTGATCTTGAAGTGCTTCTTCTTGAAAATCTAAAGCTTTAAGATCATTTCTATTTTCGGTGGAAGGAAGTCCGTTTGCAACCGATGTTATCGCATTTACCTCAGTGCTGATCTGTGTTTCTTCGGGTAATTTTAGAAGGGCATTCAGCCTGTAATTCAAAATTTTGGCGTTCTTTTTTGCTTCCGCCAGAGCGAGCTCAACATTTGCTTGTTGCAGCTGTGCTTTTAATAAATCATTACGTGCTAATAAACCATTTGCTTCCATATTGCTGAAATCGGTCACCCGTTGGTTGGCGCTTTTGAGATTATCTTCAAACAGCCCAATAGTAGCATTCGCTTTATACAGATTTAGATAGGTTTGTATCGCCCGCAACGCCAGTTCTTCTTGATCATTGGCCGCGTTATAAATTGCAGCCTGTAATTTATTTTCACTTGCAGAAATACTATTCTTAAGCTTAAAGCCCGAAAAAAGCGGCATACTTACATTTGCAGAACCTAACAACAGTCCATTGACATCATGAGAAGCCGTAGCCTGCTCTTCACTGTTTTCGCCACTGGCAGCACTCACGGGAATCTGCAATTTCACATCTGCATTGGTCAGATATCTGTATTGTCCTGAAATATCAACGTCAGGATACTGATTATTTTTTGTGACCTTAAGCGCTTGTTGTGCCTGAGTCACTTGTGCGGCATTAATTTTTGATGCATCACTTGTGGTTAAAGCCATCTGTACAACATCATCAAGCGAAAGATTTTGGATCTTTTGCGCTTGACTTACAAACAGGCTAAAGAATAAGGGGATAGCTGTGATTATAAATCTAGTCTTCATAGGTAATTAAAGCATTAAGCATTTTTTGAATATGCTTAGTAAGGGTGGTTTCAATGAATAATTCTTTGCTTTCTGGCGTGTTTAAACCGTAGCTTTCTTCGTAAAACCTCTGGTTGTAATGAAAGTGAAAATAAGTGCCAAGAATAGACGGGATCAATAAGGGGATTTCAATATGTTTTTTAAACACATGGGCTTTTTGACCTGCCTCGATAAACTTGGTCACCGAATCAAGGTTTTTCTTTTTCTGAGATAAATAATGTTCAAAGGTGAGGCTACGAGCATTGTTGGTGAGCTCGTTATGCACAATTTTATAAATGCGGTTATTTTTATGAATGCGCTTCACATACAACGCCACAATTTCATTTAAACGATCGGGGTAGGAGCGGTCATCCTGAGCGATAATTTCATCAAGATTCACTTTAAATCCAGACATACGATGCACCACCATATGCTCTAGAAGTTTTTCTTTAGAGCCAAAATAATAGGAGATCATCGCGATGTTAATCCCGGCTTCTTTTGCGATGAGTCGCACCGAAGTACCGTCAAAACCGTATTCAGCAAATAGCTTTTCAGCTACTTGAACAATTTCTTTTTGTTTGTCATTGAGTTCCATGAACGAGTGAAAATTGAGCGCACAAAATTAAACGTTTGTTTAAATTAAACAAACGTTTAATTCTATTCTTAAATTCTTTTAACCTAAAACGATTGAGAAAAACGAGCTGTCGCAGCCGCTAATTGTGAAGAATTGGGATTAAACTAATGGAGTGCCTGAATCTAGAAATAGCCATAGAATAAGCGCTGCTAGCAGGACCAGACTAATGATCGTTAGCACAGCAACTTTCTTATTATGAGCGTGTGCATTTTGTTGAATTTGCTTTTTGACTTCGTATAAATCCTTGTCATTTAATTTTTTGAAAACCAATTTAGAGGAAGCGTTCTGAGAAGTTGTATTCATTCGATGCTTGCTGTCAAAACGTGAGGTTCTTTCACGCTTGTTATTTTTAAGCGTAGCCAACATTGCCGCAACCGAACCTCCAAATCCCATAATCAACAGTTTAAAAGTAGATCCTATAAAAGTATGTAGTACCTAAGTGTATAATTGGTTGAGATTTATGGCTTTTTGTTACACCATTTACTGCGTTTTAGCGGTTTTTTTGACCCTTTTCAATACCAGAAAGTCTTGCGGATTGGCTTTAAGTCCGGTGACATTTTTAGGGACAAATTTGATTACCTGATCATAATACAAGGTTACAAATGGCGCGTTTTCTAAAATAATAGAATCCATTTTTTTATATAAGACTTTTCGTTTTTCAATATCTGAAAATTTAAAGCTTGCCTCATACAAACTATCGAAAGTTTGATTTTTAAAATGGGTATAATTGGGGCCGTTGGGAGTGAAATTTTTACTGTAATACAGCGAAAGGTAATTTTCAGCATCCGGGTAATCTGCAATCCAGCTAGCTCTAAATGCGTCAAGTTTACCGGTAGATTTTAATTGTCGAAGGGTAGAAGGAGGCATCACATCTATAATAATATTGAGACCAAGTTTGCCTAATTCGCGCTGAATATATTCGCAAATGTCTAAATATTGACTGTTTGTGCCAATGGTAATGCTAGGCGTTCCATTGCCGGTCTCTTTAATATATTGATTGATCAAATTTCGGGCTTTTGCCGGATCATACTCAAACCCTGGGGTGCCGTAGCCGGGTAAACCTTTTGGGATAAAGCCTGCGTTTGCCGGTGTACCTATTCCGTTTCTGAGGTATTTGATCATTTTTACCCGATCAAAACCATAGTTAACAGCTTGGCGCAACAATTTAGATCTGACTTCTTCAGATTTGCTGTCTAAAAAGAAACCTAAGTATTCTGTATTTAAAAAAGGTCCGGTTATGGTGTTTACCCGGTCTTTATAATTGTCTTTGAGCTTTCCGGTGGCGGTGAGCAATTCGTCTTTATAAGAAGGGTCAAGACTGTTCAACATATCGAGATTTCCTTGTGCAAACTGAAGAAACTCACTTTGTTTATCAGGAAGAAAAGTGATAGCGACGGCTTCTAAGTACGGAAGTTGATTTCCATCGGCATCGTATTCAAAGTAGAGTTCGTTTTTCCGAAGCACTAATTTCACGCCTTCTTCCCAACGCTTAAATTTAAAAGGGCCGGTACCCACAGGATTTCTACGAAATTCATTGCCGTAAAACGCTACGATTTCCTTGGGAACCACAGAACAGTAGCGCATAGTTAAAAGGCCTAAAAATGCAGGAAATTCTTTTTTTAAGGTGATGCTTAAGGTGGTATCGTTTACCGCGTGATACTGCTCAACATTGTTTAATACCCAACTTCCCGGTGAGGCTACCGCAGCATTCTTTAAGCGGTTAAAACTGTAAACAAAGTCGCCGGCAACCACGTTGCGGGTACTGTCTATGGTTTTAAACTGTTTGTGTTTATGAAAATAAACATCATCCCGTAAGGTAAATGTGTAGGTTTTGGCATCCTCGCTTACCATCCAAGATTTAGCAATGTCTGCAACAATATTTAATGAATCATCCTGTTGCACTAGACCATTAAATAATTGATTTGTAGGCCATATTATTGGTGGATTTCTGGCGAAAGCCGGATCAAGTGTGGCAACATTATAATGCTCATTGTATCTAAAAACGTTTAGGTCATTCTCGGCTTCTGCTTTTGAATTACATGAAACTAGACATAAAAACACTATTCCGATAATAAAAGAGTGCGCGTGAGCTAAAAATTTTAAAAAAGAATTAAGCTTCATAAAGGTTAAGGTCATAAACGAGCATTTGGCCAAAGGCTCAGAGCTTTTCAATTTTAAGACGAGCCTTGAAGGTTATGAATTCCTTCGATGCTGCCAATAAATCTATAAACTTGAGCAAGAGCAAAATTGTAGTTAACTTTGCACTTTAAAATAAACAGGCTACTAGGCGTTTTAAGCAAAACAAAAGTAACCAATTGTGAAGAAGATTGTAATGAACGAAGCAGGGAAAAAAGTAGCGTTTTACACGTTAGGATGTAAACTTAATTTTTCAGAGACGGCGACTATTTCACGCAGCTTTAAAAATGAAGGTTTTGATCGTGTCGATTTTAGTGAGTCGGCTGATATATACGTGATCAATACGTGTAGTGTTACCGAAAATGCAGACAAACGTTTTAAAACAATTGTTAAGCAAGCGCAAAAGGTAAATCCTGATGCTTTTGTAGCGGCAGTAGGGTGTTATGCACAATTAAAACCAGAAGAACTTGCTGATGTTGATGGCGTTGACTTGGTACTTGGAGCCACCGAAAAATTTAAGATCACAGACTACCTCAATGACTTATCTAAAAACGATATGGGTGAGGTACATAGCTGTGAGATCGAAGACGCAGATTTTTATGTAGGTTCTTACTCTATTGGCGATCGTACTCGAGCTTTTTTAAAGGTTCAGGATGGTTGTGACTATAAATGTACGTATTGTACAATTCCGCTTGCACGTGGAATTTCGCGAAGTGATACGCTTGAGAATGTCCTAAATAACGCACGTGAGATTTCGGCTAAAGGGATCAGAGAAATCGTATTAACCGGGGTAAACATCGGAGATTATGGAAAGGGTGAATTTGGAAACAAAAAACACGAGCATACGTTTTTAGACCTGGTTAAAGCATTAGATCAGGTTGAAGGTATCGAGCGACTACGTATTTCAAGTATTGAACCCAATTTGCTGAAAAATGAGACCATTGAAGTAGTCGCAAATTCAAGAGCTTTTGTGCCACATTTTCATATTCCGCTGCAAAGTGGAAATAATGAGATGCTAGGTAAAATGCGCCGTCGCTATCAACGCGAACTTTATGTAGATCGTGTGGCCCAGATTAAAAAGTTAATGCCTGATGCTTGTATAGGAGTAGATGTTATCGTTGGTTTCCCAGGAGAGACAGATGAACACTTTTTAGATACTTATAACTTCCTCAATGCTTTAGATATTTCTTACCTCCACGTCTTTACGTATTCTGAAAGAGACAATACCCTAGCAGCAGAGATGGATGGAGTAGTTCCTTTAAAAGTAAGAAAAAAGCGCAGTAAAATGTTGAGAGGGCTTTCAGCTAAAAAGAGACGTGCATTTTATGAATCTCAAGTTGGTACGCAGCGAACTGTATTATTTGAGGGCGAAAACAAAAAAGGATACATACACGGTTTTACCGAAAATTATGTGAAAGTAAAAGCGCCTTGGGATCCGGCACTTGTAAATACTACTCATAGTATAGAGCTAAAGGAAATAGATGATGATGGTATGGTGCGATTTGAATATTGTAGCGAAACTACTGAAGTTCTAGCATAAAGAAAGCCTGTCTAAATAGACAGGCTTTTTACTTTAATGTAGAAGTGACGTTTAGATATTTATACCTACCGGCAATAAATTTTTGTACTTTCTACGGTTAGACCTCATGAATTTTGCAATTTCAGGACTGGTAGGAACTAGCCTAATATTGCGATCTTCGACTTCTTTAAATACAGCAACGATAAAATCATTCATTCGATCTTCAGTGCCCTCAGGCATATGAATCTTGGTTAGAAAAATCTTCCGATCCTGAAGCGAATATTCAATTTTTGCCAACTTCTCATCAAAAGTGGTTTCAAATTGTCTTAAAAACTCGTTATCTGTTAATTCAATCGCTGTCATTACATCCATATAAATTGTTTTAAGAAAAATAGTTTACAATGCTCGATAAGGTTGTAGTTGGGGTGAAATAGGGAGCTTTTGTAATAGGCATATCAGTAAATATACAAAAAATAAGCCAAAATTTTTAGCAGTAGTCTGTTAAACCCTTAATTTTGAATGCTATGATACACGTGTATTTAATGCCGGGAATGGCGGCTAATCCTAGTATTTTTGAGCATATAAAACTGCCCGAAAAAAACTATACGCTTCACGCACTTTCTTGGAAGATCCCACAACCTTCAGAAACCTTAGAACACTACGCTAAGCGAATGCTTGAAGAAGTTAAAGAGGCTAATCCTGTTTTGTTAGGTGTAAGTTTTGGTGGCGTGCTGGTACAGGAAATGGCAAAATTTATTAAGTATCGTAAACTTATTATCGTGAGCAGTGTAAAATCTAAGTTAGAACTGCCTAAACGTATGCGCTTCTGTCGTGCTCTGGGACTTTATCGCATTGCGCCTGTGAGTCTGGCGCGCAATGTAGACACGCTTGCCAACTATGCGATAGGAGATCGGTTAAAACACAAAGTAGAGCTTTATCAAAAATATCTTTCAATCACAGATCCTGTTTACCTTACTTGGGCGCTAGAGCAAATGCTGTGTTGGGATCAAGTAAAATGTAAAGAAGATCTTGTTCATATTCACGGTACCAGTGACCCCGTTTTTCCGTATAGATATATTGATAATTGCATCCCTATTCCGGGAGGAACACACGCGATGATAATTACTAAGTGTAAGTGGTTTAACAAAAACTTGCCTAAGATTATCGAGAATTAATTGCTAATTTGCGATCAAACTTCAATACAAAAATTTGCTATGATCAATATAAAAAATATACTCGCCGGTGTTGGGCTTGTTGCTACTACTGCAGTGTGTGTACAAGCTGTACAGCAAGATAACACAACAACAAATGCAGATCCTGAAATAAAGAAAACAGATAAACTGGTTAATGACTATAACGTATATGCGATTCCGTTGCCAGACCAGTTAGAGTTTGCAGGTGAGGCGGTGCCTCTTGATAACCCAGATATACGAGAGCGCTTAGATCGTGAACTTTTAGTCAATACCTACTGGCAGTCCAATGGGTTGTTGCTGATTAAAAGAGCCGCAAAATATTTCCCGATTATCGAGCCCATTTTAAAAGAAGAAGGTTTGCCTGATGATTTTAAATATTTAGCTGTTATTGAAAGTGGTTTGACACAAGCAGTTTCTCCTGCACGTGCCACCGGATTTTGGCAAATTTTAAGCAGTACCGGAAAAGAACTTGGTCTTGAAGTAAATGATAATGTAGATGAGCGGTATAATGTGGAATTGTCAACGCGCGCGGCTTGTAAATATCTAAAGAAGTCTAAAGCTAGTCTAGGAAGTTGGACGCTCGCAGCAGCGGGTTACAATGCCGGTAATGCCGGAATGAGCAGAAGATTAAACCAGCAGGATGTTAATGGGTATTACGACTTACTATTAGGCGAAGAGACCGGAAGATATGTGTTTCGAATTCTGGCGTTAAAACAGATCTTATCAGACCCAGAACGCTATGGATTCAATTATACCCAGGAGGATTTGTACAAAGATGTACCGTCATACAAAGTGAAAGTAGATACTGTAGTGACAGATTTTGTAAAGTTTGCACAGCAGTTTGGAATCAACTATAAAATTTTAAAGCTCCACAATCCTTGGTTGCGTGAGGATCATCTAAATAATGCTTCGCGAAAAGAATATCAGATAGAAATACCTAAGGAAGGTTATTACAATGCCAATATTGGTCAGTAGAAAACCGAAGCGCAGGTGTAATAAAAAAGCGGGAACTTTTTTAAGTTCCCGCTTTTTTATTGGCGCCGCCAAAGGATTTAATATTTCTTTTTGATAGCTGTCAGGGTGCCGCAAAATTATTTTTTTGCAACTAATGCCTCACTTGGTTATTTGGTAGTTTGCTGGTGCCATTAAAGTTTATGACAAACAACGCATTACTTTAATCTAGCTTAGAAGGTTGCTAAAGATTCTGGTAGCTCATTAATGTTGATGTTGTGATCAATATTAATTGCTGCGATCTGTCGGCTTAAAAAAGTAATATTTTGATTAAATAATTGACTCTCCGAAAGATTCATTTTATTTGGAGGTCTGCGATTAATATCGAGAATTTCGCCATCTGCACCCATCACAAAACTTAGAGAAAGCCCTAAAGCGTGCTTGAGTAAGTTTACGGTTTGCATATGCTTATTTTTGGTTTCATCCACATATACAATGTGTATGTTCTTATCAAAGCTCTTTGCCAGTTTTCTCACAGTATCTTTAGAATCCCAGAAGAGCACAACAAAATCAACAAGATCACTATAGCGTTCAACCATCTTATTTAAAACCGGAATCTCACCCTCACTAGGAATGCACCAAGAAGCATAAGTAAGTAGAATCGTAGGTTTGTCAAACTCTTCGGTTGAAGCGATACCGCTATTAAAACGTTCAAATTCTAAAGCGTCAATGTAGGACCCTTGTAGATGATCTTTGACCAAAGAATCAAATAAAGACTTTGCATAATCAAATTCGCCCGATTCTAGAGCAGCATCAACTCTAGAATTATACGTGTTGATCGTTGAATTTAAAGCTTCTGAAAAAAGTATTTTCTCATTTTCTTGAGCGTTTAAATTCCATAGCGATATGAAGAGAAGTATAAGTAAAGTTCTTGGCATATAGTTAGTTTGGTATTTTAACAAAAATAGCTTTTGAAAATACCTTGTAAAAATCTTCTCGTTCAAACGGTGTAAATACTAGATGAAAGTCTAAGGGTTTGGTTTGCAATGCGTTTTGGAACTAAAAAAGCTCCTGATCAGGAGCTTTTTTATGCTTGTGTGTTGATATTAAAATGTATCAACCTATATCAAATGTAAAAATATTTATGTGTAGCAGTTTCTAAAGCAATTAGCGACGGCCACCGCGCCCATATTGTTGGCGTGGCATATTTGCAGCCTGCTTCATTTGCTTTTTCATCATTTTAATCTGCTCGTCAAGCATATTGTGCTTGTCTAACTTTTTAGCTTCTGCTAGCAGTTTATCTGCTTCACGTCTTCTGTTTTTGGTCATTGCGATCCCAGCAAGATTTATTTTTGCCATTGCCAGATCAGCATCCATACTTAAGCCTAGTTGTACGGCTTTTTTGAAGTATTTTTCAGACTGAATCATATTAGTCTGTGAAAGCATTAAACCATTTAGATAGTTATAATAGCCATTTTGTTTACGTACCAACGCGGCTTCAGGATTCTTAATCTTGTCAAGCCATTTTTGAGCACCGGCAAAATCCTGCTTTCTCAGGCGTAAAAATGCCAGAATTAAAATTTCATTTTTGAAATAAAGCAATACAAAAATAGCCGAAAGTAGAATGAGCATTATGCCATTACCTATTGAACGATCTATGATTTGCCATACCGCTAAACCGAAAACGAGAACGGCAAGTACTAATTTTATATTTTTGTTGAACATATTGTAGATTCTAAAAACGGAATAATACTCCGATAAATAGGGTGAAAATTGATGTTTTAATTGAGCGTGCAAATGTAATAAAAACAATCTAAAATATTTTATACTTTCTGTTTGTTGAATTAGAAAGTGTTTGTATATTTGCGCCCAGCTTTTGAGAAGGCTATTCTCAAAATTTAAACAGAGAAAAGTAAAAGGAAGATTAAAGAAGATATAAAATGAAAAGAACGTTTCAACCTTCAAAAAGAAAAAGAAGAAATAAGCACGGTTTCCGCGAGCGTATGGCTAGCGCAAATGGTCGTAAAGTCCTTGCTCGTAGAAGAGCTAAGGGAAGAAAGAAAATATCTGTATCTTCTGAACTAAGACATAAAAAATAATTGGTGATTTACCATTGTTAAAATATTAAGGTGTTACTTTTATTAGTAACACCTTTTTTTATAAATACCCCAACCGTATTTTTACATAATACTTCTAATCTGAGACTATAATGCCAAAAAACGAAAACCTTAAATCTATTTTAATTATTGGTTCTGGACCTATTGTAATAGGCCAGGCGTGTGAATTTGATTATTCGGGCTCTCAAGCTTTGCGCTCCTTGCGTGAAGATGGGATCGAAACGATTCTTATAAACTCTAACCCGGCAACGATAATGACTGATCCTGTTATGGCAGATCACGTTTACTTATTGCCGCTGACTACAAAATCTCTGGTTAAGATTTTAAAAGAACATCCTCAAATTGACGCAGTACTTCCTACAATGGGAGGTCAAACCGCTTTGAACCTTTGTATTGAAGCAGATGAAAAAGGAATTTGGGAAGATTTTGGAGTTAAAATTATAGGTGTAGATATTGATGCGATCAACATTACTGAAGACCGCGAGAAATTTCGTGAGTTGATGCTTAAAATAGGTGTTGGTATGGCGCCTCAGGCTACAGCAACATCATTCCTTAAAGGAAAAGAGATCGCGCAAGAATTTGGTTTTCCGTTAGTAATTAGGGCATCATACACTTTAGGTGGTGCAGGAGCTTCTATTGTGTATAAGCCTGAAGATTTTGACAGGCAACTTAGTCACGGTCTGGAGATCTCGCCTATACACGAGGTGATGATCGATAAAGCATTAATGGGTTGGAAAGAGTATGAGTTAGAGCTTTTACGTGATAAAAATGATAATGTAGTTATCATTTGTACCATTGAAAATATGGACCCAATGGGTATTCACACCGGTGACTCAATTACTGTGGCTCCGGCTATGACACTAAGTGATAGTACCTTCCAAAGAATGCGTGATATGGCGATCCATATGATGCGATCTATTGGAGATTTTGCAGGTGGATGTAATGTGCAGTTTGCGGTAAGTCCTGATGAGAAAGAAGATATTATCGCGATTGAGATCAATCCACGGGTATCACGTTCTTCTGCTTTGGCGTCTAAAGCAACCGGTTATCCTATTGCAAAAATCGCTTCTAAACTGGCAATTGGCTATACTTTAGATGAGTTAGACAATCAAATTACAAAATCTACTTCGGCTTTATTTGAGCCAACCTTAGATTATGTGATCGTTAAAATCCCACGATGGAATTTTGACAAGTTTGAAGGTAGCGACCGCACTTTAGGTCTTCAGATGAAGTCTGTGGGAGAAGTAATGGGTATTGGTCGTTCTTTTCAAGAAGCGCTTCATAAAGCAACACAATCTCTTGAAATTAAACGTAACGGTCTTGGAGCAGACGGTAAGGGGTATACCAACTACGATAAGATCATTGAAAAGCTTACTAATGCAAGTTGGGATCGTGTATTTACAATTTATGACGCGATACAAATGGGTATCCCTCTAAGCCGTATCCACGAGATCACCAAAATTGATATGTGGTTCTTGAAGCAATTTGAAGAACTAGATGCGCTTGAAAAAGAGATTTCAAAATATAAAATAGATACGCTTTCTAGAGATTTATTACTTGAGGCAAAACAAAAAGGTTTTGCAGATCGTCAAATCGCACATATGCTAGATTGTCTAGAGAGCGATGTTTATAACAAGAGAGACGAACTCAAGATCAATAGAGTTTACAAGTTGGTAGACACTTGTGCAGCAGAATTTGTGGCGCAAACGCCTTATTTCTACTCAACTTTTGAAAGTGATATGGAGCTTGCTTCAGGAGAGCGTTTTTCTCAGAATGAAAGTAAGGTTTCAGATAAGAAGAAGGTAGTCGTTTTAGGTTCTGGGCCTAACCGAATAGGTCAAGGGATCGAATTTGATTACTGCTGTGTTCACGGGGTTTTAGCTGCCGCTGAATGTGGTTACGAGACCATTATGATCAACTGTAATCCGGAAACTGTTTCAACTGATTTTGATACTGCAGACAAGCTTTACTTTGAGCCGGTATTCTGGGAGCATATTTATGACATTATTCGTCACGAAAAGCCAGAAGGTGTGATCGTTCAGTTGGGTGGGCAGACTGCTCTTAAACTCGCTGAAAAATTAGATCGCTACGGAATTAAGATCATCGGAACGAGCTACCAAGCTTTAGACTTGGCTGAAGATAGAGGAAGCTTCTCTAGATTGCTAAAAGAGAATAACATTCCTTATCCGGAGTTTGATACTGCTGAGACTGCTGAAGAAGCACTTGCTGTTGCTGATAGATTAGACTTCCCAATTTTGGTGCGCCCTTCGTACGTATTGGGTGGACAAGGTATGAAGATCGTGATCAATAAGGACGAACTAGAAGAAACAGTTGTTGATCTTTTACGCAAAATACCTAATAACAAACTCTTACTTGACCACTATCTTGATGGGGCAATTGAGGCTGAAGCAGATGCGATCTGCGATGGCGAAAATGTGTATATCATAGGAATTATGGAGCATATTGAACCTTGTGGAATTCACTCTGGAGATTCAAACGCTACATTGCCTCCTTTTAACCTCGGAGACTTAGTGATTCAGCAGATCAAAGATCACACGCATAAGATCGCTTTAGCACTTAATACCGTTGGTCTTATCAATATTCAGTTTGCAATAAAAGATGATAAAGTATATATCATTGAAGCTAACCCTAGAGCATCTCGTACCGTTCCGTTTATCGCAAAAGCATACGGCGAACCTTATGTAAATTATGCGACTAAAGTAATGCTGGGCGAGAAAAAAGTTACTGACTTTGATTTCAAACCAAAATTAAATGGATACGCGATCAAGCAGCCTGTTTTCTCTTTCAATAAATTCCCTAATGTGAATAAAGCTTTAGGTCCAGAAATGAAGAGTACCGGTGAAAGTATCTTGTTTATAGATAGTTTGAAGGACGATGAGTTCTATGATCTATATGCTAGAAGAAAAATGTATTTAAGTAAATAATTTTTGCAACATTAAACTGCGTTGAACGTCTTTAAGTAAAGAATAGTATAATTATCACATATTTTTAGCATTTTAATGTGAGAGTTGTTATATTTTTACAATGACCTCAAACACAGTGATATGGCATGAAATTTACTTGGTTTTACATTTTTATATTCATAATTGGGACCACAATTTGTGCTCAGGAAACTCACGTAATTCAGTGGGCTTCTGGCTCTCAGGCGTTGCAATCAACACTAGAGGTTGAAGTAGGAGATAAGGTAAAATGGGTTTTTGATGAGCCTATTCCTCAAAATTTATTGAACACATCTCTTAAGGCTTCTTCAGATTTCGGAACGCGTGAATTGTTGGGCAAAGGTTCGGTTTATGAATATATTTTTTCAGATAAAGGAATTTACACGTTTCAGAGTGGAATAAATAAGGAGTTGAAAGGAACCATCCGCGTGACTGATAATGCTTCGATCTTAAGTCAGACAAAAGATGGCTTTAAAATTTATCCAAATCCTGTAAAGGATAGGATCTATTTTAAAAATCCTGACTTGTCAAATTCAGTCGAAATTACATTTTACGATGTACTTGGCAAGATGGTAAAGCGAGACGCTATAAACTCCGGAATGATTCAAGGAGGAATGGATGTGAGCCGACTTAAGCGTGGCGTTTATCTAGTTCAAATAGATAACGGAGAACGCTCTTTTACACAGAAACTGATAAAAGATTAAGAATTTATATTTAGATGAAAAGAGGAGCTTTAATGGCTCCTTTTTTTTATTGGTGCTCCCAAGGGTTTAAATATGCTGGCTAAATAGCGATAGGTATGCCTTTTATTAGAAAAGTTGTTTCCAATTAATGTTTCACGGGCTTGCTCTAAGATAGTTTACGTTTAATATTCTAGCTGTACTTTATGTGAATTACGCAGAATTTCTAAATCTTCGATACGCAACTCTGTTTTTTTAGAAGTTTCATTGCGATGATTTTTTTTCATTTCCTGCCTGTTCAGGCTTTTAAGAAAGCGTCTTACTTGTTTTTCAGTTTTTAAAATCAGGCCGGGAACAGGTACACTTTTTCCGGAGTCATCTTTAGCGACCATTGTAAAATAACTCGAATTACAATGTTTAATGGTTCCGCTGTGAATATCTTCGGCTTCTACACGTATGCCAACCACCATTGAGGTACGTCCCACAAAATTCACTGATGCCTTCATCACAACGAGTTCGCCAACTTCAATAGGTCTTAAAAAATCAACAGTATCTACTGACGCAGTCACGCAATAATTACCAGAATGCTTAGAGGCGCACGCAAAAGCAATTTGATCCATTAACGATAAAATATAGCCTCCGTGTATCTTTCCGCTGAAATTAGTATGCGAAGGCAACATGAGTTCGCTAATCGTAACCTGCGACGCTTCAATAGTTTTAAATTGATCCAATGCGATGAGTTTTATGGGTTTTTAGTTTCGGTTAAAATGCGGCGAATTTTCTTTGGTTACATCGGTAACAAAGTACTTGGTATCTCCCCAAAAAATAAAGGTCGCATAACGCTCTACATAAGTAAGCTTCACATAATTCCCTTGATAGTCTTTCAGTTTCTGAATCACTTCTTCTTCACCATCCATCACTGAAAAATCAAAGATCTGCGCACCGCTGATCCCTTGACTAATCTGACCTTCCCAGGTTTTTGAAAGTACACCCTTTCTACTGAATTTTATGAGTTCGCCTGCACGCGTACCTTCACTATAGGGGACAAAATAAATAAAGGAATAATAGAGTATTGCGAGTAGCACAATTCCACCTAATACAAAACCAAGTAATTTTTTCATAATCTTTTGCTAGCCTTCAAATTTAGTCATTAGCTTTTGCAGTAGCATCGTCTTCTTCAGCAGACTTTAATAATTTTTGATCGAGTTGCTTGCTTGTGATTGCGCCCAGTTTCTTTAATTTCTCAACACGGTTGATCAGATTCCCCTTACCGGTAAGTTTAACCATGCTTCGATCGTAAGTGTTGCGCACCGTATCCAGTTGCAGTCCTATTTTAGTCAATTCTTCGGTAAGCAGGGTAAACGAATCATAAAGCCGTCCCGCGTGGGTAGCGATCTCAATTGCATTTTTCTTCTGCCGGTCATTTTGCCATAAATTTTCAACCAGGCGTAATGCAGCCAGTAGGGTAGAAGGCGTTACGATAATTACATTTTTATTAAAAGCCTCCTCGTACAATTGCGGATGATGCGCCGAGGCCAGTGCAAATGCGGGCTCAATGGGGATAAACATAAAAACCGTATCCGGACTTTCTTCAAGCAGCAGTTGATAATTTTTAGCGCTTAATGTGGCAACGTGCTGTTTGACAGAAGCGATGTGCTGTTTGAGGTAAACTGCTTTCTGAGTTTCTTCAGTTTCTGAAACGTAGCGCTCAAAGGCCGTTAAAGACACTTTACTGTCTATGATCATTTTTTTGCCATCGGGAAGGTGAATCAACACATCGGTTTGCAAGCGTTTTCCTTGTTCATCAAGATGACTGTCCTGTATGGTATATTCTCTGTTTTTCTCAAGTCCCGATTTTTCAAGAATGCGCGTTAGAATCAATTCGCCCCAATTTCCTTGCATTTTTGCATCACCTTTTAAGGCTTTGGTCAGGTTATCTGCATCTTTGCTCATTTGCAGATTAAGTTCTGCCAAGCCTTTAATTTGTTGGCGCAACTCACTATGTCTTCCAAGACTTTCTTTGTTGGTTTCTTCAACTTTTTTCTCAAAACTTGAAATGCGCTCTTGAAGCGGTTTCAAAAGCGTATCAAGGTTTTCTTTATTCTGAAGGGTGAACTTTGAAGATTTTTCGTCAAGTATTTTATTTGCAATGATCTCAAAATCTTTAGTGAATTTTTCTTGCAGCTGCTCGAGTTCGCTCGTTTTCTCTTTAAACTGATGTTGTAAATTTTCAAAAGCTACATTGCGAGCAGTTAGTTCGTTCTGAAAAAACTCTTTATCCTCCTGAAGTTGATCCTGCTTTTTGAGTAAGTCGGTTCTCGTTTGATCAAAGGTATTCCGCTGATCTTGCAATAAATTGATGCGCTCTTGAAGAATAGCGGTGTTTGTTTTTTGTTTTAAGGTAGCAATAAAATAGCCTAGCACTGTTCCGCCAAGAAGTGCCACAAAAGCTATTACAAGAAAGAGAAAACTTTCAGTCATATTTGAATTGATATAGAAGAAATTAAGCTAGAAAATCAGCATCTAGAAGTTTCACTACCTTTTACTCTTAATATCCAAATATACTATTTGAGTAGGTATTTAGCGCTGCCAAAGCACATAATCCCTAAAGCTTTTATCGGACTATAAAGTAATGTTCTACTAGATGTTTTATGGGCCGAAAAAGGATCTTACTTTATAAAAAAACGTCGGGAATTCTGATGGAAGCCAATGCGATTGCTTGGGAATAGTTGGTTAAAAACGCCATCAGCAATGAGCTGTTGAGGAGTGTTTTGCTGAGCTTTTTTATTTTGAATAACGATCATTTCATCGCAAAGCGAAAGAACCAATTCTATATCGTGCGTAGTGCACAATACCGTTTTATGGTGCTTATGCGCGATCTCACTCAGCAATGTAAATATAGAGGCTTTATGATGTAAATCAAGATGAGTTGTAGGTTCGTCAAGCAAAATGATGGGAGTATCTTGTGCTAAAGCTCTTGCGATCAAAGCACGTTGAAATTGCCCATCGCTCAAAGCATAGCAAGGAGTGTGTTGAAGCGCTTCAAGCTGTGTGGACGCAATAGCCTGATGAATATGTTCTTTATCGTGTGCTGAAAGTTTCCCTAGCCAATTGGTATAAGGCTGCCTTCCCAGCGCGATTAATTCTAGAACACTCAGGTTTTTTGAGATCTGCTGCCCGGTGAGCACAACGCTAATGGACTTTGAAAGCGCATCGGTTGAAAGTTTGTTAAGCGGGACATCATTCAATATAATAGAACCAGAGAGTGGTTTTTGTAAACCAGCAAGACTACGCAGCAAAGTAGACTTACCGGAACCATTGATACCAACCAAAGTAGTGAACATACCAGGTTTTAATTGAAGATTGGCATCTTCGACTATTGGTTTTTCTAATGAGGAAGAGGTATAACCCACAGAAAGCGCTTCGCATTTGAGTAAAACTGATTTAGCTTGTTCCATAGGATTAGAATAATAGTTTTTTCTTCCGTACGAGTAGCCAGATTACAATGGGAGCACCTATAAGCGAGGTGATTGCGTTGATAGGGAGTGTAAATTCAAACCACGGCATCTGAGCGATGATATCACAAAAAAGCATCAGCACAGCGCCTCCCAAAATACAGGCCGGCATTAAAACCCAATGATTGGAAGCGGTAAACCATTGCCGAATCAAATGCGGAACAGCGAGACCTACAAACGCGATTGGTCCTACAAAAGCGGTTAAACTTCCGGCTAAAATACTTGTAGCGATCAAAATGATAAATCGGCTTTTTTTTAGGGAAACTCCCAGAGTCTGTGCATAATAGTCTCCTAATAATAAACTATTCAGGCTTTTAGTAATGCTCAGTGCGAGCAAAATGCCAATAACATAACAAACCGAAAGAATGCCCAAAGCGGGCCACGAAATATCTCCTAAGCTACCAAAGGACCAAAACATATAGCGCTGTAAATCTTCAGCCGGACTAAAATAAGCGAGAATACTTACCACTGCCGAGGTAAGGCTGCCAAACATCAGCCCGATGATGAGTAGCGCCATCGCATCGCGCACTCGGGCAGCTACGAGAATCACGATACTCAGTACGGCAAAACTGCCTAAACTCGCCGCGAGGATGGTTCCCCAGCCGTTGGGAGCAAGCAGCGCCGTCAGGCCTAGAGCACTTCCACCTAAAATAAAAAATGCAACACCAAGACTTGCGCCGCTACTGATACCCAACACAAACGGGCCGGCAAGTGGATTCTTAAAAAGCGTTTGCATCATCAAACCCGCAACGGCTAGTCCGCTACCGGTCATCACTGCTGCCAAAGCTTTAGGAATGCGGTAATCAAGAATGATGTATGTCCAGGCTTCTTTTACGTTCGCTTGATCAAAAAATATGTCACAAATCGCCTCTAAAGGAATCTTTACAGAACCTAAGGCAATATTTGCTAAAAACAGCAACAGCACCATTGCGGTTAGCAAAATAAAACGGGTGCTATGCTTTTTTTTATTAGTCAAGTGGAAAGAAAAAATGAGGTTTACCGGCCTGTTTTAATTCCGGATGAAAAATTCCGATTAAATCTTCTAAAACCCAATCAGGGCGGGAAGGAGCGAGCTCATAATACAGCATTCCGCCGGTAGCACCTTTAGCTTTCGCAAAGCTGTAAATACTTTTGTTCTTGTATGCATCAAACTGGGTGTACACTTCATTAGCTTCTGCAAGCGCCTCATAACTCGCAAAAGCATTGGGAGCGATCCAGAATTCTGCAGTCTGACTCTTATCTAAAACCGATTCAACACTCAGTGCTGCGCTTCCGGTTCCCTCGGTATCTGCATATAAATACGCAGCATTAGCATCGGCAACCAGTTGGGCCGCCCAGCTGTCGCCTTTGGGTAAATACCAGACATCTTTAAACATTGCTCCACTTAACACAGTGGGTTTATTTTTAGCAACTAATGCTTTTTCTTTGAGATCAGTGTAGCGGGTTTCTATATGCTTGAAAATAGAGTCTGCTTCTTTTTCCTTGTCATAAAGTGCAGCAAAAAATTTGATCCATTCCGCTTGGCCTAGCGGTTGGTGCTCCGTCCAATCTCCATTGTAAAGCACAGGGATTTTGGCTCTTTGCAAAGAACTTAAAGTTTTATTTTCGCCTTCAACGCCAAAACTTACCACCACATCAGGATCAAGGTCAATGGCTTTTTCGGTGTTTATAGATTCGTTTTGGCCTAATTCGGTGATTGCGCCAGAATCAATTAAAGCGCGCGTTTTTTCTGAAGAAATGTAATCAAGATTAGGAAAACCTATTAGAGAATGTTCAACGCCTAAAAGTTCTAAAGCCGGAATATGCGTAGTTGACGTTACCACGATAGATTGAATAGGCACGTGAATCACGGCATCGGCTTGAATGCTGTCTGGAGCTGTCTGACCTTTTCTCAATAATATATAATTAAAAGTCTTGTCACTTTCAGGCCAGGCATTGGTAACGCTTAGAATTGTATAGGAATCATAGGTTTTAAGTGTAAACCCTTGAGCATATTCAATCGTATTTTGAGACGCAGTCTGAAGTGTTTCAACAGAATTTTCGGTATTATTTTTACAAGACACAACGTTTAAAAACGCAATGCAAATGAATATTGAAAGAAGATTTTTGATCAAAATTTAAAGTTTAAAAGGATCTGGTGTCATTTCTATAAAAATTCAAAAGTAAGATTAATAAAAAAAAGGAATGCAAACTAAGCTATTTGATTAACTTCGCACCACGATTTTTGGTGGCCATTTTCATTGATGAGAATGCCTTAAAAGGGAATCAGGTACGCTAATTTTGAATTGAGAATTCTGAATTCAGAATTAATGGAAGCCTGAGCTGTTCCCGCAACTGTAAGCTTAGTTCTTTTAGAACGGTAAAGATTGCACTTACACCACTGTCCTTTTTGTGATGGGAAGGTTTAATCTTTATACGCAAGCCAGGAGACCTGCCAGAACGCGTAGTAACAAAAGACTTTCGGGTTAAAGGTCTGGAGCAGTATGAACATAAGAGTTTTCTATTTTTTCTTAGCATTAGGGCTATGCGTTAGTTTTACGTATGGGCAAAACACTGCGTTTACCGCCTTAGATTCTGTCTATATCACAGATCTAAAGCTGAAACAATACTCTACGGGGCGCACGGTCTTACATCTGTCTGATAGCATTACCCGCCTCAACAGACCGCTGCTGACCAATACGTTAAATTTTAATTCCCCCATCTATTTTAAAGAAAATGGACTAGGGATGGTTTCCTCACCATCTTTTAGAGGAACTACTGCATCTCAGACGGCTGTTATCTGGAATGGGATCAACATCAATTCGCAGTTTAATGGGCAATTAGATTTTAATACGGTAAACAGTGGCGCTTATGATAAGATCGCTGTGCGTGGCGGTGGCGGAAGCGTTGTTTATGGAACGGGAGCCATTGGTGGAAGCGTGCACTTGAATACTCAACTGGAGTTCATAAAACAGCAGGAGCATAATTTGTTTTTACAGTATGGAAGCTTTAATACTCGTGATGCGCGCTATCAATTTAAGTTAGGAACACAGGCTTATAGCTTGAGTATAGCTTTAGCACACAATAGTAGTGACAATGACTACGATTATCCGGATGGCGGGACAAATTTGAATGGAGATTTTCAAAACACAGCACTTAATGTAGGTTTAGGTTTTAAACTCAGTCGTCAACATAGCCTGCGGTTTTTTAGCGAAGTTTTTGACGGCGAGCGGCATTTTTCGCTGATCAGAGCTTCTGAAACCCCAACTAAATACGATGATCTCAACACGAAGAATTTACTAGAGTGGGAGTATGACTTTTCAAATTTCACGTCCATCGCGCGACTGGCCTATTTAGAAGAATATTATAAATACTTCGGAAATTTAGATTCTGATAATTTTTCCTTCGGAAAGGCAAAAACCACGATTGCTAAATACGATCTTACCTATGCTTTTTCTGAAGCACTCTCGATAAATTCGGTATTGACCAATACGTATACATCAGGAGAAGGGTCAAGCTTAGGTGATAACAATCGCAATATTTTTTCGGCAGCAGTATTAATGAAGCATCAGCTAAAAAATGAGCTGGATTATGAATTGGGTTTTAGAAAAGAAATCACCAATAATTACGAAAGTCCGTTTTTGTTCTCGGTGGCTGCCAGCAAAGCATTTTCAAAGCATTTCAGCCTCAATTTAAGCGGTTCGCGCAATTTTAGGATTCCAACTTATAATGACTTGTACTGGTCAGGCGCAGGGAATGCGGAGTTGCTTCCTGAGAAATCGCTACAAGGTCAGTTAGGGGCGAGCCTCAGCATAGCCAATTTTAATCTGGATCTCACAGGTTATTACAATTCGGTAACAGAAATGATTCGCTGGTTGCCCGGCAGCGATGGCGTTTGGCGTCCTCAAAACGAAGAAGAGGTTAGCATTTATGGTATTGAAAGTATTTTAAATTGGTCTCCAAAATTAGGCAGAAAACAGTACCTGGAACTCTACGGAACTTATGCCTATACGGTTTCTGAAAACGCGCAAACCGGTTATCAGCTGATCTATGTGCCCTTTCATAAAGCAACCGCCGGTATCAATTATGATTTTCAACGTTTTAATGCCGCAGTGCAGTTGATCTATGTAGGAGAGGTGTTTACGCGCAGTGATAACAATAGCCGGTATAATCTTGACGCGTATGCTGTGGCTAATTTTAGCTTAGGATATTCTTTAGGTAAAGAGAAAAATTATGAGTTGGGTGCACGAGTAAATAACGTATTTAATGCCGAATATCAGAGTGTGGTAAACCGCTGGATGCCCGGGCGAAACTTTAGTATGTATTTAAATTTAAAACTATAAATCAAGCAACTATGAAAATTAATAAACTAGCACTTTTTGCGCTTTTAGGCGTATTTGTATTGAACTCGTGTTCTAATGATGATGACGCGTCAGAACCACTTCCTGAAGGGGATTACACCGGTGGTTTTTTTGTATTAAATGAGGGGAATTTTGGAGCAAATAACAGCACACTATCCTATGTAAATTATAATCTATCTTCAATAAACAATGATGTTTTTAATCAAGTTAACGGTACTTCTTTAGGAGACACAGCCCAAAGTTTGATCTTTGAAGATGATCTTGCTTATGTTGTTCTAAATGCTTCAAACACTATTGAAGTTTTTAACAGATATACTTTAGAGCGAGTTGGAACAATTGACGAAAATCTCGCTAACCCAAGATATTCGGCGATTGAAAATGATCGTTTGTATGTCACCAATTGGGGAGATGGAACAATAGCAACTGATGATTATGTGGCTGTATTTGATCTAAATACATTAGAATTCATCACTACAATAAATGTTGAAGAAGGTCCTGAAAAAATAGTAAGTGAAGATGATAAACTCTATGTTGCATTACAGGGTGGATTCAGTTTTAATAACAAAGTCGTTGTTATAGATGCAAATTCAAATACGGTTTTATCTACAATTACTGTAGGCGACGTGCCAACTGCTTTGGAAGTTGAGGATGATTTTTTATGGGTTAATACATCTGGTTTACCAAGTTATAGCGGCTCAGAAACAGCAGGAGCTATTTATAAAATAAATATCAATACTAACGATGCTGTCGTTTATGAATTTGATAATAGTTCACAACATCCGGGGAATTTAGAAATTGAGGATGATATGGTTTACTATACCTTAGGAGGCTCGGTATATAGATTTAATACTTCAGCAACTGCATTACCTTCAACAAGTCAATTTGAATTAAGCGAAATAACGAGTTTGTATGGTTTTGAGGTAGAAGATAATTATATATACGCTGCAGACGCTTTAAATTATACTGAAGGAGGAAAAGTGGTAGTTTATGATCTTAATGGAGAAGTTATTGCTGATTTCACTTCTGGTATTGCGCCTAACGGTTTCTACTTTAACTAAATATTGTAAAAGATATAAAACAAAAAAATCCGCTGAATTCATCAGCGGATTTTTTATGGCTATACGTCAAACTTTATTTCTTGATTTGTGGCACTTCATTAGCATACATTCTTTGGAATGTAGGCTGGTTCATATCAGTCTCACCTACTAATTCATAAGCAGGACCAGCTTTCCTTTTAGAGCTGGTGTGGCTTCTACCTAGAATTTGATCTAAAGCCAAACTTAATAGTGGTTCGCTTTCTTCACCTAAAGTACCTAGGTTGGTCAAATCTTCTTCTAACTCAAAATCAGGTACAATTCCCGTAGGAGGGCCAACAACACCATTTGCATTGGCATACGTGTAAATCAAAGGCTGAATTGCGTAATTATGATCTGGATTCACGTTTTGTTTAGTAAAGTTATCTCCATCATAAAGTGTTACAGATGCTTGAAACTTACCAACAGTAGTAGTTCCTATCGTTTTTACGTCAATATAAGGACGCAGACCAATAATCGTTAATTCACTCGCAGAAGCGGTACTTTCGGTTCCTATAACATAAAGTCTGGTAAGGTTTAAGCTGTTAATTGCTTCACCTGTTCTTATTTGCCCGTCAAAACGGTCGATTAAGCTTTCAGGACTTTCAGACTCAAAATAAGCTTGAGCCTCTGCATTCCATTGTTGTTTAGTAATTACTTCTCCTTCAAATTGTCCGGTGATCATAGAAGTCAAATCAATGGCACTTGCTACAGAACCACCACCGTTGTAGCGAAGATCTAAAACAAGATCCGTGATTCCATCAGCTTTAAAATCAGCAAAAGCAGCGTTGAGTTCGTCATCATAATCACCTACATAAGAGTTATACATCAAATACCCAATTTTTTGACCATCAATGTCTAACGTTTTTGCAATTAAAATAGGATTTTCTGAAAAACCTTCTTCTTTAGTAAGTGTAACGGACGTTCCTGTAGCGCTCACTGTATTATTAGCAATAGTTGCTAAACCTAAAGTATAACTATCTTGAGCAAGTAATGTCTGATAGTTGCTGAGGTTCATTTGTGTACCATCAATTGTTAAGAATAAATCTCCTCTTTTGATTGCTGTAGCCGAAGCATTAGAATTGGGTGCAACATAGCGCACGTAACCAAAAATATCATTGGAGTTTGAAAAGCGAACTAAACTGTATTTAAGTCCATTACTTTTGCTCACTCCGGAAAAACTGTTCTCTAGAGCTACATAATCATCCGTCATAAAACTAAAACGATCTTGCTCTGCAACGAGGTCGTCATAGTAAAAATCTTCAGGAACTGTATTCTCTGCAAGGTACTCTACATAGGTATCTACATCAGTGAAGTAATCATCAGCAAGCTCTGGGATATCTGCCTTGTAGAGATAATAGAGATTCATAGCCAGATACATAAAATCCTGTATGGGATAGTCTGCACGATCAAGCGTTTCTTCCTCCTGTTCAGGTTCTTCTGGTGTGGGTTCTTCAGTTTCAGGTTCTTCAACCACTTCTGCTACATCATCATCGTTAGAACACGCAGAAAAAATCAATACACTTAATAGAAATACAAGAAAGTTCTTTTTCATGTTAAGGGGGTTTAAATTAAATTATTGCGGAATATATGATTTATTTTACATAATTAGGCAAGGCTTCAATATACATACGTTGATAGCTTGCCGTTTGGTTTTTACGCTCTCCAAAAGTTTCAAATACTGTACCAGACTTATTCTTAGTAGTATAGCTTCTTCCTAAGATCTGATCAAGCGCCAGACTCAATAGTGGCTCATCTGCTTCTCCTAGAGTACCCAGATTTGAAATGTTTTCTCGCAATTCAAAATCCGGAGTGATCCCGGCAGGCGGTCCTACTACACCATTCGCATTTGCATATGTATACACTAAAGGTTGAATGGCATAAAAATGCCGCGGATTTAAAGTCTCATCTTTTCTGCGGAAAGTTTCAGAGTCGTAAAGTGTTATCGAAGCCTGAAATTTACCCACGGTGGTTGTACCTAAAGTTTGCACGTCAATATAAGGTTGCAATCCTATAATGGTCAACTCACTTGCTGAAGCGGTGCTTCCGGTTCCTATAACAAATAAACGCGACAGGTTCAGACTGTTGATCGCGCTTCCGTCAGAGATGGTATTGTCAAAACGATCGATTAAAGATTCAGGATCATCAGCTTCAAACGCCGCTTGAATTTCCGGATTCCATTGCTGTTGAGTGATAATTTCGCCATTAAACTGACCAGTGATCATCGATGTCAAATCAATCGCAGTTTCTACCGAACCTCCACCATTATAACGCAAATCTAAAACTAGATCAGTAACACCATCTGCCTGAAATTGTGCAAAGGCGGCATTAAGATCACTATCAAAATTTCGTCGATAGGCATTATACATCAAATACCCTATTTTGCTGCCATCAATATCTAGTGTTTTGGCGATAAACACCGGATTTTCGGTGTATTCTTCTTGTACAAGATCAATGGAAACACCCGTAGGTTGCAGGTCTTCGTTGCTGTCAAATTCGGCTAAAGCAATCGTGTAACTGTCAAGATTAAGCAATTCGCGCGATCTGGCGCTTAATGAATAGGTACCATCAACATTTGCCGTAGTGGTAAGTCGCTCACCATTAATGGTGTTAAATAACATTCCGCGGGTTACGCCATTTTGAGATGCCGAAGTGTTGGGCATTACATAACGCACGTAAGCAAAGGCAAAGTTAGGATCGTTGCGATCAAGAGCTAGTCCATAATCTATTCCTGAAGTTTTAGTCACTCCGGCAAAACTGTTTTCTAAATCACGATAATCGTCACTTAGAAAACTAAAACGGTCAACATCTGTAACCAGACCGTTGTAAAAAAGATCTTCAGGTCCTGCAAAACCTGACAAATACACATTGAGGTCAGTAGTGCTTTCAAAAAAAGTATTGCCTAACTGAGGTATTTCAGGTTTATAGAGGTAATACAATTGCATCCCGTTATAGATAAAGTTCTCTATTTCGAGTTCAGCTAATGGAGCGAGTTCGTCATCGCGGTCCTTACTACAAGAAGTGAGTATAAGTAGGGTAAGCAATGTTAGCGATAGGGTAATTTTTTTCATTTCAGCAATTTACTAATCAACTCTAAATTTAGCAGTATTATTGTATTTATACTTTTTAATGTAACAAAATTTATAGTGGATCGTCATCCTTGTAACTAACCGCTAGTAAGAATGAATCAAAAAGAGTTTTTAGCACAGGTAACTCCTATTCAGGATCGGCTGTATCGCTTGGCAAAGCGTTTGCTGGTCTCTGAAGATGAAGCACAAGATGCCACTCAAGAGATTCTTATCAAACTGTGGTCTAACCGTAAGAAGATAAAAAAGTTGCGCAGTATTGAAGCTTTTGCGGTAACGATGACTAAAAATTATTGTTACGACAAGCTCAAAGCAAAAAGCAGTAGCAATTTGCAGCTGGTACATAGCAATTATGAAGATCAGCATTACAATACGGTTAAAACCAGTGAAAATAATGACAGTGTAAATTGGGTTTTGAAATTGATGAAAGAATTACCCGAGCAACAACGATTAATTTTACATATGCGGGATGTTGAACAATATTCTAATAGTGAAATTGCCAAAGAATTAGATTTAAATGAAACAGCGGTACGTGTTACGCTGTCTAGAGCTCGAAAAACAATACGCGAACAATTGTTAAAAAAACACAACTATGGAATTAAATAAAATAGAACAATTGCTTGAGCTTTACTTTGAGGGGGAAACGACCTTAGAGCAAGAAGCACAGTTGCAAGAGTACTTTACTAGTTACAAAGTGGCTCCGCATCTGGCAGAGTACGTGACCATCTTTGGGGCTTTTGCCAAAGCTAAAGAAGAGGGCTTCAATCGTACCATAGTACTGCCGGAAACAAAAAGATCCTGGCGCTGGGTGCCTGTGGCCGCAAGTATCATCCTGTGTGTAGGACTCTTTTTAACCTTTAATCAAAAGCAAGCTTCTGAGCACGACTTGGGTACTTATAAAGATCCTGATGTAGCAGCCTTAAAAACAAAACAAGCGCTGTTTATGATGGGTAACTTTATGAATAAAAGCACCGGTCAGCTTGATAAGCTAGACACTTTTGAAGAAACCGCCAATGAAATTAAAAAATAATCAAAATCAAAAAACGATGAATAAATTAGTAATTACCCTAATGTTAGTAGGCTTAAGCCTTAGCACTTATGCTCAAAAGAGCTTTGACAGATTTGAAGATATGAAAGACGTGACCTCATTGGTCATGAATCAAAAGATGTTCAAATTGCTAGGAAAGATGGATCTTGATTCTAACGATCCTGAAATGAAAAATTATATCGATATGGTCAATAGCCTTGAAGATATAAAGTTGTTTTCTACTAAAAATGTTAACGCAGCAAAAGCGATGAAAGCAGAATTTAGCTCGTATAAAGCAAGCGAAAAACTAGAGCAACTTATGAGCGTGAAGGACGATGGTAAGAACGTGAATTTTTACTACAAGCCTGGCAAAAGTGATGACTTTGTAAGCGAATTTTTAATGTTTATTGACGGAGAAACTAATGATGACGATACCGTTCTTATCAAGATCACCGGAAATATAGACCTTAAAGAAATCGGCAAAATCGCCAATAGCATCAATTTTAAGGGAAGCGATGAGTTGAAAAACGTAAAAGTCAATTAAGATGAAACTATTCAAATTTAGTTTGCTGATTGTAGTTGTTGCGACATTTATGAGCTGCAATAACCAGCAGTCTTTACAAGAATATTATATAGACAGTAAAGAAAACGACGACTTTATTATGGTTGATCTGCCTACAAGTTTGATCAGTCCTAAGAGTGAAACGCTTTCACCTGAACAAAAAAAGGTGATAGCGTCAGTAAAGAAAATTAATTTGTTGGCATATTCCCTTAAAGATACCGCTTTTTATACTTCGGAAACCGGAAAGGTAAAAGCAATTTTAAAAGGAGATCATTACGATGAGTTGATGAAGCTGGGTAGTACCGAACAACGTATGCGTATTTTTATCAAAGGAGACGAGGACGCAATTGACGAGGTGGTGGTTTTTGCTCAGGATAATAATAAAGGTTTTGTTTTAGCACGTGTTTTAGGAGATGATATGAACGTAGCAGATATGGTACGCTTCGCAGAAACGATGGATACAAGCAGTGCAGGATTAAACACCGGCCAGTTTGAAGGTATAATGGATGTTTTCAATTAGTGAAAATCCAAAGTAGATAGTAAAAAGAGCTCTAAAGGAGCTCTTTTTTTTATTTAGAATTAGTTTAAACAATGACTTAAATCAGGTTCTTCTTTGCTTATGAAATCGTAATTTTACACAAACAATTCTCCTCTCCATGAATAAAGGTATTTATATCGCGACACTCGAACCCAATAGCGGGAAATCTATTATTTCACTGGGTTTGATGCGTACGCTTTTAGGTAAAACTGCAAAGGTGGGTTATTTTAGGCCAATCATTGATGATAGCAAAAGCTCAGGTAAAGATAATCACATCAGTACTGTGCTTTCTTTTTTTGATATCAAGCTTGATTATGAAGATGCCTATGCGTTTACCAGCAGCCAACTGATCAAAAAACGTAATAAAGGGAAGTCTGGTGAAATTCTTGACACCATTATTACAAAGTATAAAAATCTCGAAGATCGTTTTGATTTTGTGTTGGTAGAGGGATCTGATTTTACAGGAGAAGGAAGTGTTTTTGAATTTGATACGAATGTTCTTATCGCTAAAAATCTTGGATTACCGGTCATCCTCGTCGGTAGCGGTGTAAATAAAACCGAAGACGAGCTTATGGGTAGTTTGCAGATTGCCTATACTTCTTTTTTAGAGCGTGATGTTTCGGTGTTAGCGGTGGTGGCTAACAAGGTTCAAGAGGAAAATTTAATGGTGGCTAAAAATGGCCTTAGCAACTTTTTGCCGGATTCGGTTGAAGTTTTTGCGATTCCATATACCGAGAAATTAGCGCATCCAACTATTAAAGAGATCGTTGAAGAATTAGATGGTGAAGTTTTATTTGGTGCTGAATTTCTTGATAATCAAACCGGAAATTTCGGTGTGGGAGCGATGCAACTGCGCAACTACTTAACGCATCTTAAACAAGATAGTCTGGTGATTACGCCCGGAGATCGCGCCGATATTATTCTTGGTGCACTTCAGGCGAATATTTCTACCAATTATCCGCGTATTTCAGGGATCATCTTAACCGGTGGACTCAAGCCTGAGGAACCTATTTTACAACTTATTCAAGGACTGTCACAAATCGTTCCTATCGTTTCGGTAAATGACGGAACGTTTTCGGTGACCAACAGAGTCGGGAATATTAAATCTAAGATTTACGCCAGTAGCAAACCAAAGATCGAAACCTCGTTAACGGTGTTTTCTAAAGAAGTTTCTTTTGATAAACTCATAGAGCGTTTGATCAATCTGAAACCTAAGGGAATCACGCCAAGAATGTTTCAATACGGACTGATGAAACGCGCGCGTACGGCTAAAAAACATATCGTGATGCCCGAAGGTACTGATGATCGTATTTTAACCGCGGCCATTCAATTGGTAGAGTTAGATATCGTTCAGATCACGTTGCTTGGCGAAATTGAAAAAGTCAAAGAAAAAGCCGTTCAACTGGGTTTAGTCTTAGACTTAGAAAAAATTACAGTTATCAATCCTGTACAATCTGAATATTTTGATGATTACGTAGAAACTTTTTATGAACTGCGTAAACATAAAAACGTAAATCGTGATATCGCCCGGGATTGGATGGCTGATGTTTCGTACTACGGTACGATGATGATCTATAAAGGCCACGCCGACGGGATGGTAAGTGGTGCAGCGCATACGACGCAGCACACCATCAGACCGGCGCTTCAGTTTATTAAAACCAAGCCGGGTGTTTCGGTGGTTTCTTCGGTGTTTTTTATGTGTCTTGAGGATCGCGTTTCAGTATTTGGTGACTGTGCGATTAACCCGAATCCTTCGGCTACAGAACTGGCTGAGATCGCTATTTCTTCCGCAGAAAGCAGTCTCGCTTTTGGTATAGAACCTAAAATTGCTATGCTCTCGTATTCTTCCGGTACTTCCGGGAAAGGTGCAGATGTTGATCGCGTACGTGAAGCTACCGAAATTGTAAAAAAAGAACGCCCTGATCTTAAAATCGAAGGGCCTATTCAATATGACGCCGCCGTTGATGCTGCTATTGGGAAAAGCAAATTACCTGATTCTGAAGTTGCGGGGCAGGCAAGCGTTTTAATTTTTCCTGACTTAAATACGGGTAACAATACATATAAGGCCGTACAGCGAGAAACCGGCGCTTTGGCGATTGGTCCAATGTTGCAAGGGCTCAATAAACCGGTAAATGATTTGAGTCGCGGTTGCACCATTGAAGATGTTTTTAATACCGTGATCATCACTGCTATTCAAGCGCAAGGTTTTAACTAATTTCCTACAAAGATTTTTAAATGAATATACTCGTAATCAACTCCGGAAGCTCTTCGATCAAGTTTCAGCTTATTCAAATGCCCGAAACGCACGTCTTGGCTAGTGGAGTAGTTGAGCGCATAGGTATCGAAAACGGAAGCATTTCCTATAAAACCAAAACCGCAGATTTTTCTGAAAAGGTAGATATTAAAGATCACACTGAAGGACTTCAAAAAGTTGCAAGTCTTTTAATGAGTGCAGAAATCGGAGTTGTCAAGAGTGCTGATGAAGTGGATGCGGTGGGGCATCGCGTGGTACATGGCGGAAAGCAGTTTACTAAAACCATAAAAGTGAACGATGAGGTTAAAGCTAACATTAAGCGCTTGTTTTCACTGGCTCCTTTACATAACCCGGCGAATTTAACCGGAATAGAAGTCGCAGAGCAGTTATTTAGTAAAGCACCTCAAGTCTGTGTTTTTGATACTGCCTTTTTCGAGAGCATTCCACAGAAGGCGTATCAATATGCGATTCCGCAACATTTGATGGAAGAATCACGCATTCGCGCTTACGGTTTTCACGGAACCAGTCACAAATATGTGAGTAATAAAGCCCTTGAATATCTTGATAATCCATACGCTAAGCTTATTACCATTCATTTAGGAAATGGCTGTAGTATGACCGCAATTAAAGACGGTAAGGCCATTGATACTTCGTTGGGTTTTGGCCCCGCAAACGGACTCATTATGGGTACGCGGGCCGGAGATATTGATCAAAGTGTGGTGTTCTTTATGCAAGAACATTTAGGCTATTCTGTCAAAGAAGTCAGCGATTTGCTTAACAAAAAAAGTGGAATGCTAGGTCTTACAGGCCATAGCGATTTGCGTGATATTGAGGCTGCAGCAGCATCTGGAGACCGCACTTGTGCGCTTGCTTTAGATATGAACGCGTATCGAATCAAAAAATACATCGGTGCGTATGCGGCTGCTTTAAATGGTCTGGATGCTATAGTATTCACCGCCGGAATAGGAGAGAATAGTAGTACGATACGCAGCAAAGCCTGTAAGGAGATGGATTATTTAGGAATTGCTTTAGATGAAAGTTTAAATGGCCAGCGTTCTAAAAATTTACGCGAAATTCAGGCTGAAGCATCTAAAGTGAAAGTACTGGTGATCCCCACAAATGAAGAGTTAGAGATCGCCAATCAAGTATACGATTTGATCTAAATGAAAACGAGACGCAGCTTATTTGCGTCTCGTTTTTATTAAGTTGATGATCAAAATCAGAAAAATAAGCGCTAAAACTATAAGCACCGGTGTTTTTGTAAGTATTCCGGTGAGTCCTGCGATGAGTATTCCTGCGTAAAGCAGTACTACCAGAACTAGATTTAGCGAAAATTTATACTGCATTAAATACCGGTATAATTAGCCGGAGTAATCGCTTTTAATTCGTCTTTAATCGCGCTACTCACCTCTAAAGTTTCTATAAAAGCGTGCATAGAATTCTGGGTAATTGCCTCATTGGTACGTGTGAGTCCTTTTAAAGCCTCATACGGATTTGCGTATCCTTCTCGACGTAAAATAGTCTGAATCGCTTCAGCAACGACCGCCCAGTTATCTTCAAGATCTTCAGCAAACTTACTTTCGTTAAGCAATAATTTGTTCAAGCCTTTTAAGGTGCTTTGTAAACCTATCAAAGTATGGCCGTAAGGCACGCCTATATTTCTTAAAACCGTACTATCTGTAAGATCTCGTTGTAATCTTGATATAGGCAATTTTGCCGAAAGATGTTCTAAGATCGCATTGGCTATTCCTAAGTTTCCTTCGCTATTTTCAAAATCAATAGGATTCACTTTATGCGGCATCGCCGAAGAACCTACTTCACCTTTTTTGATCTTCTGCTTAAAATATTCCATAGAAATATATTGCCAGAAGTCGCGGTTTAGGTCAATCAGAATCGTGTTGATACGCTTTACCGAATCAAACAAAGCCGCCATATGATCGTAATGCTCAATTTGTGTAGTAGGGAAGGAGTGATGCAACTTTAGTGTCCCGTTCACAAAAGAATGTCCAAAAGCTTTCCAGCCAATTTGCGGGTACGCCACGTGGTGCGCGTTGTAGTTTCCGGTTGCGCCACCAAATTTTGCAGCACTTGGTACTGCTTTTAAAAGTTTTATTTGCTCCTCAAGACGTACGATGAATACTTGAATTTCCTTGCCTAAACGGGTAGGAGAAGCCGGCTGTCCGTGTGTACGCGCAAGCATAGAAATACCATCCCACTCATCTGCAAGTTGTTTTAAATGATCTACAACCTCTAAAAGCTGCGGAAGATAAACGTGATTAGTGGCATCTTTTAAACTCAGCGGTATAGCCGTATTATTGATATCCTGAGAGGTCAGACCAAAATGAATAAACTCTTTAGATTCGTTAAGCCCTAAAGCATCAAATTTTTCTTTGATAAAGTATTCTACCGCCTTTACATCGTGGTTGGTAACGCCTTCAATTTCTTTTACTTTAAGCGCATCTTGGGTAGTGAAGTCTTCATAGATCGCACGCAGTTTAGGATACGTTTCTTTAGGAAATTCGCTTAGCTGTGGCAGCGGAATTTCGCAAAGCGCGATAAAATATTCTATTTCAACTTTTATGCGGTACTTTATAAGCGCTTTTTCTGAAAAGTATGCGGAGAGCGCTTCGGTTTTACTGGCATATCTACCGTCTATAGGTGATACGGCTTCTAAAGATAAAGACATAATTGCTTTTTGGTTAAAAGCGCAAATATACACAGCTCATTGCTAGCAACAAACGAGAAACTACAAGAATGTAGCCAGAACGCAGCAGCTAGAGTAGTGCCAGGATTTTTGAAGCTCGCGACTTGAAAGCAGCGGTACTGTTTTCAAATTGAAGCGTTAATTGGGCTTTGAGCTCCGGTTTGATCCAAGGTTCGGTGTCCCCCAAATTATAAATGCTTTGCATGGCAAAAACCTTGACAGCGACTTTTTCGTCGTTTATTAGCCAATCAAAGCATCGGGTAATCAGTTGCTGTTGCTCTTTTTTGTTTAATGCTATAGAATTGTTTTTTGTGTGAGCAGTGGTTAAAAGTTCGCAGCTTTTAGCCAAGATTCTCGAAACCGTTGCGATAGTATTACGGTCGAGGACCTCAAGAAATTCCTTTAAATAAGGCTTAAGCAAAATAATATCTTTTCTGAGGGCGATGTCCAGACCGTAAGCGGCGTTGGTGGCTATAAGCGGATCTTGTTTTTGTATCAGTTTTAGCGAAAACGCTATGTAGTTGGGATTGTTGAGTATTCTGTTTCCTAAAGCTTCACGCTCTTTCAGTCGAGCAGAAATCAATGCAACTTCATCTTTCCATTGTTTTTCGGTCATAACTTTATAGCCTGATTAGAGTAGTTTAAAAATAACATTATGATTGGATTAGACGTCTTTTAGTTCTCGCCTTGGTCGCCCTTGTATTGATTCAGTTTATTCCAATCAACAAAAATGAAGGAGGATACGAATCGCTAGAACCTTTTTTAAAAGAGACAAAATCAACCGCTGAAGTAGCGGCACTTTTAAAACGTGCATGTTACGACTGCCATAGCGATCAAACGGCCTATCTCTGGTATGCTCACGTGGCGCCTGCAAGTTTTTATCTTAAAGAACATATTCAAAATGCTAAGCAACAGCTCAATTTTTCAGAATGGGAGCAGTATTCCGCAAAGCGGAAGAAAAGCAAATTGAATCAAATTATAGAAGTACTAGCGCATAAAACGATGCCGTTAGAATCCTATAATTTAATTCACACCGAAGCGCAACTAGATACTGCTCAAACCGAAGTATTGCTCAACTGGGCCACCACGGCCAGACTTAATTATTTAGGAGCTGCGTTACCACAGTAGGAACACCGGTGGAAGCCTTTTCGGCATAGACCTTTAAATTAGCTTGTGAGTGAATATTGGGTTTGGGATCTATAAAAAAGATCTGTGCATCAGGCTTGGCATAGTTGATCAAAGATGCAGCAGGGTACACCTGCATTGAAGTTCCTACAATAAGAATATAATCAGCTTGAGCCGTTAACGCAGCAGCGGTATCTAAAAGCGGCACCATCTCACCAAACCAAACAATATGCGGCCGCAGCTGACTTTTTTTAGGACAGAGATCTCCTTCTTTGATATCTTCGTGCCAGTCGAGAACCAGATGTTCGTCTTGAGTACTTCGGGCTTTTAGAAGTTCGCCGTGCAAATGAATCACAGACGAGCTTCCAGCGCGTTCGTGTAAATCGTCAACATTTTGAGTAATAATGTCTACTTTAAACGCATGTTCAAGTTTTACTAAAGCGTCATGCGCAGCATTAGGCTGTACTTCTTTTAACTGTCTTCTACGCTGATTGTAAAAGTCAAGTACAAGAGTTCTTTTTTTATGCCAACCTTCAGGACTTGCCACTTCCATAACATCATGGCCTTCCCAAAGTCCGTTTGCATCTCTAAAAGTTCTGAGTCCGCTCTCGGCGCTGATTCCCGCACCAGTAAGTACAACGATTTTTTTCATGATAGCAATTTTCGTCAAAAATAATTAACATTTCGGAAAACCCAAAAGTTAAACTATTCGTAATTATTATAGCCTTAAAATGTGGTTTGATAAATTTTAGGGGTTAATAATTAATAAATAATCAAAAAATTCATTTATGAAGAAGTTTTATTTTTTGCTATTTGTCGCGCTAATCGCAGCATCCTGTGATAATGATGACGATAGCCTTGACGTGATTCCCGGAGAATCTACCGGAAACACCACAACCTATGATCTAAGTGCTGTGGCTGACCCAGACGTTAGCGGGACAGTAACGTTCAGTGAGAAAACAGATGGCTCTACAGACATCAGTATTCTGCTCTCAACACCTACCGAAGGTACACATCCTGCGCATATTCATTTGAATACAGCGGCAGAAGGAGGTGAGATCGCAATCGATTTAGAAGCCGTAGATGGCCCTACCAGAAGAAGCCTTACCAATGTTACACAAACTAATGCGGGTACTGCGGTTTCGTATGATGATCTGATAGACTTTGACGGGTACATCAATGTACACGCAAGTGCAGATGATCTGGGTACTCTACTAGCCCAGGGAGATATTGGTCAAAATGACCTTACCGGAACTACAAAATCTTACGATCTCGTAACTAAAGATGTCGAAGGAATTAGTGGTACGGCTACATTTTCTGAACGTATAAACGGCGAAGCGCTGTTAGAAGTTATGCTTGATGGAACCCCAGATGGTGGGATGCATCCGGGACATATTCATAACAATTCTGCTGCCGAGTCAGGTGATATAGCACTTACCCTAACGACTCTTGATGGCACCACCGGACTGAGTAAGACTAATATTAGTGCATTGAACGACGGGACTCAAATAGGTTATGCCGGGATTTTAGATTACGATGGCTATATCAACTTCCATTTGAGTGCAGATGATTTGGCGACTTTAGTTGCTCAGGGGGATATTGGTGAAAATGAATTGACCGGAGATACTAAAGAATATGAACTGATGACTAAAGATGTTGATGGCATCAGCGGTACGGCAACGTTTGCTGCGCGTAAAAGTGGAGCAGCTTTGGTAACAGTTATGTTAGACGGAACTCCTGATGGAGGAATGCATCCTGGACACATCCATCTTAATTCTGCTGCGGAAAGTGGAGGAATCGCTAAAACCTTAACCACTCTTGACGGAACTACCGGAATGAGTGTTACGCATATCGAAGCTTTAAACGATGGTACCGAAATTGGCTACGACGGACTCTTAAATTTTGACGGTTATATCAACTTCCATTTGAGTGCAGATGATCTGGCGACTTTGGTGGCTCAGGGCGATATAGGTGCTAACGAGTTGACCGGGGATACCAAAGAGTACGAACTGATGACTAAAGATGTACCCGGAATTAGTGGTACGGCTACGTTTGCTGCACGTAAAAGTGGGGCGGCCTTAGTTACGGTAATGCTGAATGGAACTCCTGATGGCGGAATGCATCCGGGACATATTCATTTAAATTCTGCTGCGGAAGGTGGAGGAATCGCCAAAACCTTAACCACGCTTGACGGAACTACCGGAATGAGTGTTACGCATATCGAAGCTTTAAACGATGGCACTGAAATAGGCTATGAAGGTCTTTTAGACTTTGATGGGTATATCAATTTTCATCTTAGCGCAGATGATTTGGCAACTTTAGTGGCTCAAGGTGATATAGGTGCTAACGAGTTGACCGGAGAAACTAAAGAGTATGATCTGGTAACTAAAGATGTACCCGGAATTAGTGGTACGGCAACGTTTGCTGCGCGTAAAAGCGGAGCAGCTTTGGTAACGGTGATGTTAGACGGAACACCTGACGGTGGAATGCATCCGGGACATATTCATTTTAACTCAGCAGCTGAAACCGGAGGCATTGCTAAAACCTTAACCACGCTAGACGGCACCACCGGAATGAGTGTTACGCATATTGAAGCTTTAAACGATGGGACCGAAATAGGTTATGAAGGTCTTCTAGATTTTGATGGTTATATCAACTTCCATTTAAGTGCAGATAATTTGGCTACGCTAGTGGCTCAAGGTGATATAGGTCAAAATGAACTTACCGGAGAAAGTATGAGTTATGATTTAGGAACAAAAGATGTACCCGGTATTAGCGGTACGGCAACTTTTGAAGAGCGCCTAAGCGGTGAAACACTTGTAACTTTAGATATTGAAGGAACACCTGTTGGCGGAATGCACCCTGCGCATATTCACGCAGGTGCTGTAGCAGATGCGCCCGGTGATATTTTAATCACTCTGGCTACTGTTGACGGATCATTAGGAATGAGTCAAACTCATGTTGCAGCTTATAACGCTGCAGACGGAACCGCCAATGGTGGTGCCGCGATTACTTACGATGAATTAATTGGTATTGATGGTTATATCAATGTGCATTTAAGTGCAACTGAGTTAGCAACTATTGTTGCTCAAGGTAACGTAGGTGCAAACGCGCAGTAGGTAAATTTTTAATTCTTAAATATAAACCCGGCCATTTATTGGTCGGGTTTTTATATTTTCGGCGGTTATGAGTGAGGATTTAATCAACTATTTAGAAACCTTTTTAACCCCGCGCAGGCAAGACTTGTTTCAGCAGGTTTTAAAAGAACGTACACGCTTTTTAACGGTTGCTATTGAAGATGTTGGGCATCTGCATAATACAAGTGCCGTTATGCGTAGTTGCGATGCTTTTGGTGTTCAGGATGTGCACGTGATCGAAGAATTAAAAGGCAAGCGTATAGATAGAGAAATCGCGATGGGCGCTCAAAAATGGACGAGCGTTAAGCGTTACGATGCTACAAAAGAAGCTTTAGCGCAATTGAAGCAGCAAGGGTATCGCATTGTCGCAACCACGCCGCATCATACGGCTCATAAACTAGAAGATTTTAAACTAGATCAGCCTACTGCACTTTTCTTCGGAAGTGAAAAAGATGGGCTCACAGAAACGGTGATCGATGGCGCTGATGAATATATTTATATCCCGACTTACGGCTTTACACAAAGTTTGAATATTTCGGTTTGTGCTGCCATTTTACTTCAGGAGTTAACGCATCGTATGCGCAATTCTACATTAGATTGGCAATTAAAGCCGGAAGATATAAAGGAAATCAAAACACTTTGGCTACAGCGTAATCTAAAAGACTATGAAGCTTTAGTAAAGAATTATAAAGCAGAAAAAGAATGAATCTAGTAGATTGGTTAGGTGCTATAGGAGTTTTTCAGATATTACTTGCATACATTTTAAATGTTACAGGCAAGATCACACCAGAAAGTTGGAGTTTTATTCTGCTTAATTTTATAGGAGCAACCATCGCTTGTACTGCAAGCGTTCTGCTAGATTATTTACCTTTTGTGATTCTTGAAGGCGTATGGGCGCTCACTTCACTAATAACGTTGATCAAGAAGATCAGTTCTCCGAGCAATAAAAATCTTGAAGTTTAGCGATCTCTATTGAGCACTTTGTATTCTTCGTAGCAGCTGCTTAATGCATCTAAAATCTGAAGGTCATTGGCGGTTTTTACAAAGCTTTCTGAATAATCACAACGTCCTAAGATCGCTTCAATATCCTCGCGTGGGATTTGAAGTAAAGCAGATAAAGTTTCGCGATCAAATTTAGTAACCAGAAGATCTCTAATATTATCATCTTCTTTCATCTGACGCAATTTTCGCATTTGCGAACCTTTGTTTGAAAATACTTTGTTGAGAAAATCAGCCGGATTGAAAATAGCACTCATAACCTTGTCAAAAGCTCCGGGCTGCGAGTTCCCGGCTTCATAGGCGCTTTCTAATCCCGAAATACTATACCGCACGTTTTTGTATACCGGTACATTTTTAGCATCGATCTCAAGATATCCTGTAAGCTCAACATCTTTTACAACCACTTCTTCCAGAGCGATACCTGTTTCAGTCATTTTAACTTTTACATCCCCAAAACGCTTCCAGTCATTGGTTACGCGCACTTGTAGACTTTTAAAACCTAAAAAAGAAAAATATAAGGTATCTGTTGAAGTTGCTTTAATTCTAAACGTTCCATCAGGTTTGGTGATGGTTCCTTTTACTGTATTTAGGTTAATGATGTTAACGCCTTCCAGCGGTTCTTCGGTAGAAGAGTTTAAAACGGTTCCTTCTATAAATAAGGCTTCTTCCTGTTGCGCTGAGGTAGGGGTGGTTTCCTGAGCAAAAATGTAAACAGGTGCTGCGATTAAAAGCAGTAGAAATAGGATTTTTTTCATAGAGGATGCCAATTTAGAAAAAGAGACGGAAAAATCATACCAAACGTGACAAATCCGTCTCCTTTTTTTCCAATTATTATCGGTCTCTTCTTCGGCGTTTGCCAGAAAACGGACTTTTATTCTCTTTTTTGTTCGGTTTACTTTTTCCGCGACGTTCACCAGAGTTTTTAGACTTACCTCTAAATCCGTTATTGCTATCGCTTTTTTTGCTACGACCACCGCTAAAACCATCATCGTTTCTTCGGCCTTTGCCTTTTCCGCCACGTTTGCGTTTACCGCCGCCACCGCCTCCGCGTGTGTCTTTGGTGATCTCAACGTGAATCTGTCTTCCTTGAAGTTTAAAATCTTCAAACAGCGCAAGAATAGTGTCTTTATGTTCTGTATCTGTATTAAAGAAGGAGAACGAGTCTTTGCAATCTACTTTATAAATTCCGTCACCAAGACCTGTAGTTTCCTTAAGGAAATCTTTCAGATTCATCCAGTCGAAGCCATCCTTGGCGCCCACATTGATGAAATAGCGCGTAGATTCTCCTGATTCTTCTTTAAGGTCTGCCTGAACGGCAACATTAAGATCTTTAGCTTTCTGATAGTAATTGAAGAAACGCGTAAATTCTACCGAAAATACCTTCTTGATAACCTCTTCACGGCTCAATCCTTCTAATACTTCATTGATGCTGTATAAGTACGGATTGATCTCTTCGTTGATTTTGGTATTACGAATGTCATTCGCCAAGTGCATCAACTGTACTTCGCAAATTTCCATCCCTGTTGGAATTTCTTTCTGCGTAAATTTCTTATTGATGATCTTTTCTAAAGTTCTGATCTTTCGCATCTCACTTTTAGAAACAATAACCATCGAAATTCCGGTTTTACCCGCACGACCGGTACGACCGCTTCGGTGGGTGTAGGTTTCGATCTCGTCAGGCAACTGGTAGTTGATTACGTGAGTTACGTCGTCTACGTCAATTCCTCGTGCAGCAACATCCGTAGCAACCAGCATTTGAATTTGACGATTACGGAAACTTTTCATCACCAGATCACGCTGGTTCTGACTAAGATCTCCATGAAGCGCCGAAGCATTATAACCGTCTTCTATAAGGTTTTCTGCAACTTTCTGCGTATCTCTTTTGGTTCGACAAAAGATCACCGAGAAAATCTCAGGATTCGCATCAGCAAGACGTTTTAAAGCTTGATAGCGATCTCTGGCGTTTACCATATAGTATTCGTGAGAAACATTCTCAGCACCCATATTTTTGGTGCCTACTGTGATCTCAATAGGTTTTTTCATAAACTGCTTAGCGATCGCAGCTACTTCCTTAGGCATAGTTGCTGAGAACAACCACGTCTTTTTATCTTTTGGGGTGTCAGCAAGAATAGTGGTGATGTCTTCATAAAAACCCATATTAAGCATTTCATCAGCTTCATCAAGCACACAATAATCTATACCGGTAATGTCAACCATATTGCGGCGCATCATATCCTGCATACGCCCCGGAGTTGCAACAATAATCTGAGCACCACGACCTATCTGGCGCGCCTGCTCTTGAATGTTAGCTCCACCGTAAACTGCTACGGTATTTAAGCCTTTAACAAACTTAGAATAGTTTTTAAGTTCGTTGGTGATTTGTAAACAAAGTTCGCGGGTAGGCGAGAGGATCAAGCCTTGGGTATTGCGGTTGTTTACATCAATTCTTTGAATAAGCGGAAAACCAAATGCGGCCGTCTTACCCGTTCCTGTTTGTGCGAGGGCCACGACATCGGTCTCCTCTCTAAGTAGGACCGGGATGGCTTTTTCTTGCACTTCAGAAGGAGCTGTAAAACCCATATCGGTTACAGCTTGCAAGATGGCATCATTAAGTCCTAACGCTTTAAATGTACTCATATAAAAAAATTATCTCAAATCATCGTCGATTTAAGAGGGCGCAAAGATACAGTTAATTGGCGTAAGAATAAGAGATTGACTAAATTGATTTAAATAATTGTAAATCAAAAATTTAGCAACTTGTTTTGGCTTGATTTTAAGAAGTGTTAACTCCTTGTAAATGAGTAAACCGCGAGTTAAGCTTAGTTTTTTAAAAAATTGATTAAGAGTTGAGTAGCTTTTCCTCGGTGTCCGATTTTATTTTTTTCCGAAAGCGGCATTTGAGCAAAGGTTTGCTCGTAACCCTCAGGTTTGAAAACCGGATCATAACCAAAGCCGCCCGTTCCGGTTCTTTGTTGTGTGATTTCACCTTTACAAATGCCTTCAAAATTGTGCTCCTCTCCATTTAAAATCAAGGTGATTACAGTTTTAAAATGCGCTTTTCTTGCGGGCGCATCTTTGAGTGCTTCTAAGAGTTTGTCAATATTGTCATCTGCGTTTTTTTGCGGACCCGCATACCTTGCGCTGTACACTCCGGGTGCACCGTCTAAGGCATCAACCTCTAAACCGGTATCATCAGCAAAACAATCAAAACCATAATGTTTTTTTACGTAGCGCGCTTTGATCTGCGCATTACCTTCAATAGTTGCGGCATCTTCAATAATATCTTCTGTGCAGCCAATATCAGTTAAACTTTTCAGCTGAATTTCCGCAGGCATAAGCGCTTGAATTTCCTGGAGTTTATTGGCATTATGTGTGGCAAATACTAAAGTCATGGGCTTTGGTTTTAAACGAAGCAAGTTAAGTAAATGCTTAAATTTTGAAGAAGTTTTCGTGCGTAACTGAAGCGCTACGGTTAAAATAAATTATTTTAGAACTATGAACATCGCTATTCTAATTCTTGCTGCGGGAGCTGCCTCGCGTATGGGAACTGTAAAACAAAACCTAGAATTTAATGGAACCACCCTGCTAGGAAATGCCATTGATCAGGCCCTGGCTACCGGGATGCAAAATGTATATTGTGTGCTTGGAGCTCATTTTGAAGCAGTAGTAAACAGCATTCAAGATACGGCTGTAACCGTGATTGAAAATAAGAATTGGAAAAACGGACTGGGAAGCAGCATCGCTTGCGGAATAAAAAATATTGAAGTGAATAATCTGGACGCGGTGTTGGTGATGCTTGCTGATCAACCTTTGATTGATGCGGAATATTTAAAGCAGTTAATTCAAACCGCAACTGAACATCTCCAGAGCTGTGTAGCTTCAGACTACGGAAAAAAAAATGGAGTTCCTGCCGTTTTTCCGATGCAGTATTTTAAAGAATTAGAGAGACTTTCTGGTGATCAAGGAGCGAAAGAATTACTCAATAGCCCTGGTACATTAGTGATCAAACTCGATGCTCGCGATCGCGTTTGGGATATAGATACTCCTGAAGAATATGCGCGATTGCTGAAAAAATAACCCTATTTTTAAGCTCAAATTTTCATAAGCTAAAACAATGACTGCTGATCAGGAAAAAAAGCAAGCCGCACTAGAGGCGGTAAAACACATTAAAGATAATATGGTTGTAGGTCTGGGTACCGGCTCTACGGCTAAGCATATGATCGAAGCGGTGGGCAAACTGGTCGCCGATGGAATGAACCTTACTTGTGTACCCTCGTCTGATGCTACCGAAAAACTTGCAAAACAGCTGGGGATCAAAATCGTTGCGCTTGACGAAATTGAAAAAATTGACATTACCATTGATGGAGCCGATGAGTTTGACGGCGATTTTCAGCTTATAAAAGGAGGCGGCGGAGCTTTGCTTCGCGAAAAAATTCTAGCTTGGAATACCAAGTTTAATATCATTATCGCAGATAGCAGTAAAGACGTAAAAAAACTAGGAGCCTTTAAACTTCCTGTGGAAGTAATTCCGTTTGCGACGAAGCAAATAGTAAGCTTTTTAGAGGATGAAGGTTTACGGCCTGTTCAGCGTATGAAAGGTAATGACCCATACCGTACTGATGAAAACAATAATATCATTGATATTGATATTCTCAAGGTTGATGATTTAAAAGCCTTAGAAATAAAACTATTGAAAGTTCCCGGGATTGTAGAAACCGGACTTTTTCTTGATACGACTTCCTTGATCATCGTGGGTAAAGAAGGCGGCCCTGAGATAAAAGAGCGCTAAGTTTAATCATTATATAATAAAAAGAGCCGTCGTTTTTGTGACAGCTCTTTTGGTATAAGTCCGGTCTAGGCGTACACTTCGCTTAGGAAGCTTTTTAAAGCCTGAGGTTTTCTGCCTAGTAATTTTTCAAGATCTTTTCTCTCAGAATCAAATTCGCCTTGCGCGATTCCTAAAGAAAAAGAAAGCATCATACCAATAGCATCTTCGGGAACTCCGTAAGAAGTCATGGTAGTTTTAAACGTATCAACATCAGGAGAAACATAACTTATTTCTTCTTTGGTTATCTCGCTCAAAATAGCAGCGATTTTAGTAAAGTCAACTGCTTCTTGACCATCAAGTGTATAGATTTTATTTTGGTGTGCTTTGTGATTTTTTAATACAACCGCACCTGCTTCAGCTAAGTCGTTACGAGACGTAAAAGCGGTTTTGCCATCTCCTGTAGGTAAGAATATCGTTTTACTGTTTAGTAAAGATTCTTTGTCGCCTAAAAACATCGGTACTACCTCTGTGTATAAATTGTGTCTCAAAATGGTATATAGCATTTCTGACTCTTGTAACCATTTTTCGGTTTTGATGTGTGCATCCATGACAGCCGCAACAGGAGATTCTTGGCTTTCGTCTTTACGACCTGCGCTTGTGTAAATCACGTGTTTGATCTTTGCCTTTTCAGCAGCTTCGATAACATTCTTATGCTGAGCGTCTCTTGAAAAAATATCATTTGCGGATACAAAATATAGAACTTCGATTCCTTGAAATGCTTTGGTCAAAGCATCGGCATCGTTGTAATCTGCTATACGTAAATCGAAGCCCTGAGCTTTATATTCTTGGGCTTTTTCGCTTTGCGCATCTCTTACAAGAACCGCGATCTCGTTTGGGTTGACATCTTTAGAAAGTGCTTTGATAACACTACTTCCTAAACCTCCGGTTGCCCCGGTTATTAAAAACGTACTCATTATTTTTATTTTTGGTTATTAACTAACTTTTGGTAAGCAAAGATAAAACGTATCTTTGACCAATGGAAGAACTTACGCTTGCGTAGTCAACTAACATAAAAGTAAGTAATGCTGAAAATGAACCTGTTATGAGCGAAAAATCTTTAAAATTTTTTGGTGATGCCGAAAATTGCCCGGTACGTAATGTAATGGATCGATTTGGTGACAAATGGTCTACCTTGGTATTATTGCTGCTTGAAGACCAAGAAGTAATGCGGTTTAATGAATTACATAAAACCATAAAATCAGTGTCTCAAAAAATGCTTTCAGTCACTTTAAAAAGCCTGGAAGCAGACGGATTGATCTTTAGAAAACAATACCCCGAAATTCCACCACGGGTTGAATATCGACTTTCAGAACGCGGACAATCGCTTATTCCGCATATTCAAAGTTTGGTGGCTTGGGCCAATCAACATATGCCTGAAATAAAAAAATCAAGAGCCTCTTATACTTCTTAATAATATTTTGATCTAAAAGATTTCAGCATTAGGATCGTAACTAAAAACGGTTCAAAAGCTATTTGCTTTGAGCCGTTTTATATTGGTTATTCTGCTGTTAACAGCTAAAATAAAACGTGATCGTTTACTGATGATTTTTCTCTGTCGCTTTCGTTTCGCTTGATGAAGTCCAATTGAGATAACCACCTTCAAGATCATAAATCGCTTTAAAACCAAGCTCCTGCATAAGCATTGCAGCTTTTCCGCTGCGATTTCCAGAGCGGCAGTAAATGTAAACCGGCTTTGATTTGTCAAGCGTTTCTATTTGCTCTTTAAAGGTTTCAGGTTCCAAGACATTCATATTGACCGCACCTTCGATCTTGCCCGCTTCAAACTCTTCCGGTCTGCGTACATCTACCAACTGAATATTTCTTTGTAAGCTTTCGGAATTAGTCTGAATGCTTGCTTCAAACAATTCTTTACTGAGAATAACGTGATTGCTTTCTTGCGCAAAAACACCAAGACTCATTAAAAACATAGATAGAAAAAGGATCGTTCTCATAATGTTCAGAAATTAGTTGGTTTTAAGTGCTTCCGGACTCATCCCGAGGTGATTTATTTCAGCGTTGAAGGACAAACGTAATTGGTTCTTTTTAATTCAGTTTCTTTAATTGCTTTATAGCCTCCTTTTACATCAATTAAATTGTGAATTCCGCGACTTTTTAAAATACTTGCTGCGATCATACTGCGGTAACCTCCTGCACAATGCACGTAAAAAACTTTATCTGAAGGAAACTCAGTCAAGTGCTTGTTAAGAAAATCCAGAGGAGTGCTTTGGGCAACTTCAAGGTGTTCAGACTCAAATTCGCCAGGTTTGCGCACGTCAAAAACCGGAGTAGCAGCATCAGATTGCACTGCTTCTTCAAGATTTGAGGCTTCAACAGAGGTTACAGTATCAATTTCTTTTCCTGAAGTTTTCCAGGCTTCAAAACCACCATTTAAATAGCCTAAGGTTTGATCAAACCCTACACGAGACAAACGGGTGACGGTTTCTTCTTCACGTCCTTCTGGTGCCACCAAAAGTATAGGCTGGGCAGTATCTGCGATCAAAGCACCAACCCAAGGAGCGAAACTTCCGTCAATGCCAATAAAAATAGAACGTGGAATGTGGCCCTTTGCAAAATCTGCTGCTTTACGTACATCTAAGATCACGGCGCCGGTCTCATTTGCGGCAGCTTCAAACGCTTCGGGAGTTAGTTGTTGTGTGCCGCGTTCCAGTACCTCGTCAATATGATCGTAGCCCTCCTTGTTCATTTTCACATTGAGCGGAAAATAAGAGGGAGGCGGAAGCAAACCATCAGTCACTTCTGCGATAAATTCGTCCTTGCTCATATCGGCACGCAGCGCGTAGTTGGTTTTCTTTTGGTTACCCAAAGTGTCCACCGTTTCTTTGCTCATATTTTTACCGCAAGCCGAACCTGCACCGTGCGCAGGATAAACGATAACATCATCAGCTAATGGCATAATTTTATTGCGAAGGCTGTCGAATAAATAACCTGCAAGATCTTCTTGTGTGAGTTCTTTTGCCTTTTGGGCGAGATCCGGCCGTCCTACATCTCCCAAGAATAAGGTGTCTCCGCTAAAAATCGCGTGATCTTTTCCATCTTTATCTTTAAGGAGGTAAGTGGTACTTTCCATAGTGTGACCGGGAGTATGAAGTACTTTTATCGTCACTTCACCTAAAGAGAATTCCTGATTGTCTTTAGCGATCACCGCGTCAAAAGCCGGGTTTGCATTTGGCCCGTAAATGATCTGTGCACCGGTCTCTTTAGCGAGTGTTACGTGACCACTCACAAAATCTGCATGAAAATGAGTTTCAAAAATATATTTGATTTTTGCATCTGCGGCTTCAGCTTTGTCAAGATAGGGTTTTACCTCTCTTAACGGATCTATGATCGCAACTTCACCATTACTTTCTATATAGTAAGCACCTTGGGCTAAGCAGCCGGTATATATTTGTTCAATTTTCATGACTTTATAATTTCAATTATAGAGCAAATATAAGACACCCAAAGCAGTGTTAGGGTAACACGTGTTACATTCCTAAAATGCCTGAATTTTGTTATCGTGCGCCGAGTACAATACTAAACTGAAACCTGCCACCTTCACTGCCGGTAAAATAGCCAAAACTACTATTTAAAAATCCGCCCATACTTAAATTAAGCCCGCCCCCAAAACTGTCGTGCCACACTTCAGAAGACTCTTGATTGTGCCAAACTCGACCTAAATCGTAGCCTAGAAAAAGATGAGATTGTAGCGGGAAAATTGCTGTTTTAATCGGTTTTATTTTATAAATTAAATCTGCAGAACCTCGCAAAGCTTGGTCACCAGAAAATCTATTTAAGCGATAACTTCGCAATCCGGAATTCCCACCTAAAGATGCCGACTGGTAAAATGGAATTTCATTTCCAAAACGCAATTGACCTGCGACTTCACTTTTTAGGACCAAATTTCTAGAGGTGTCTATGGCGTTCCAAAAGGTGATTTTTGGGTCGGCAGCTACTACGGTTTCCCGATTTTCCAAATTGTCACTGTAATAGCCTGAAGCTTCAAAATGCATCCCGCGTGTAGGAAAATTTAAGTCGTCTATACTCTTGTAGGAATAAATTGATTTTAAAGTAATATAGTTATTGTTATTCAGTGAATTAAATGTATTTATGTAAAGTGATTGTTCGGGTTTAAAATTTTGATATGCTATCGAAGCTTCAAATGAACTACCATATTCACCGATGTAATACATACCTGTTTCAGCTTCAAACTGCTGTAAGAAAATGCGATTTTCATCTAAATTGTTGGCAGAATTCACCGTTTCATTTCCGAAGCCAAAAAAGTTTCTGGTGTAATTATGTGTAGTTGCAAGACCGCCTATTTTTAAATTCCACTGCGGGAAAAAATTGGCTGTGTGATATGCTGTTTTGAAAATTGCCGCTTGGGTTAAAGAAAAATATTGCGCATCTAAAACGAATTGTGAAGTAAACGGATGACGTTCGAAACCTAAATTTTGACTGGCAAATCTTAGATGAGGAGCTACGCCCCAATCTGGATTATAAGGTAATTCTATATTTATTTTTTTTGCCTTTTCAGGACGACGTTCTGAGTCATAAATATGATTTTCATAAACACTGCTAAAGCGTTTACGTGCGCCTCCTAAATTTTCAATTGTGTTTCCATCCGGCTGATCAAAAATGGTAATTCCTTTTCCGTTTTTTAGATCATATACATCGTCATTTTGACCACCTGCTATGACAATTTTTATATTTCCGGGGCCAGAACCGGTTGCAGTGAAGATATCGTCATCATCAAGACCGTAAATCCAAATTTCTTCGGTTTCATTTGGAGTAAATTTGCGATCAAATAACTCGTAGCCATCTTCACCATCCTTGATACGATAGGCCTTTACGCTGGTGCTGCCATCTGCATTGCGTGAGATGTAGAAGTGATCATCTTTATCGGTTCCTTTCAAGGTTTGAAAACGAATGAAATAATCGTAATAACGTGATACAATGTCTTGAAGATTCGCTTTTCGGGCCAAAATATCTTCTTGAAGTTGCAACCAATTGTCATCTTGCACTTCAACAGGCATTTCTTTAAAAGCTTTAGTCACAACCTCCGGAGTGATATTTTGCTGGATATATGCTGCAGCTTCAAACCAATCTTCTTTATTTGATTTTTGCAAAAGTGCGCGGTCTAAGTTTATTGCGCTCTCACTAAATTTTTCCACATATTTTATGTCTGGTCCATAGTTACCCAACTCGCGTGTTCCCGGCATAAATTTTTGCAGGAACGCAATCATTTTTCCATCAAATTTTGAGAATACCTGATCACGATCTCGTGGGATCGCGATATAATTGTGTACCTCATTTTCATCTTCTTGCTCAGCCCAGCGCCATTGATCTTCGTGACGGTCCCAATCGCCCACAAGCATATCAAATACTCGTGCTCTGATATAGTCTTTTTCAACAACTCTGTTTTTCTCATCTTCTCTAATCGCTTCAAATAGATCTGCGGTACTCTCTACATCTTCATTGAAGCCAAACATATGCGTGCCATTGAAGTCATCATCAGGCTTTTCTACAAGCATATACAAGCGATTTCCGTGCGTTTTATTAAAGTCACCTAATTCTTTGTGCTGAGGGATATAAAAGACCTTAGGATGTGTATGATTGAGATCAGCCGCACCGGCTAGACGTGGAATAGCAAATGCACCGTAAGGATGCGATGCTGTGTAAAAATCTTCAATAATTCGGGCGGGAATCGTGCCTGAAAAATAGGATTCTGCATCCAAATTATCATAACCTGAGGATTTTAAGAATGCAAAAGGATCCTTTGCAAGAGCACGCATGTTATATTCGCGATCATCCTCGTCTACCAGTCTTAGCGATTGCGTTTGATGTCCGCCGCCTGCACGTTCTACCTGCAATCCGCCGTGTAAAGTGTCTATGGTTGCTACTTGAGCATCAATCTCTAACCCGTAGAGATCTCGATAGTGTTTACCCCAAAATTTCTCATAGCGTTCAGTAACTTCAACTTCCTCTTTGGCATAAATACTCGCTTTTTGAGTAGCATTGAATTGTTGCGGCAAACTATCTACCAGAAATGCTTCGGGCTTATCGTAAGCTAATTTTGAAAAGCGTTCTTCTAATTGGTCTTCAGGATTTATTTCGTAATAATGCACAGAAGAAGCACCGTTTTTGTACAAGCGCAATTCGGCGAAGCCCGCTTGTACTGATGCAAATTTTCCATCTTTCCCTAAGCGTACATATTCAGTTTTGCTACCAGTTCCCGAAATCATCTGGCGTATGTTTTGATTTTCGATGTACTGCATAGAATGCTCGTGAGCAGAGAGTACAAATAATCGCGGTAAATCGATCGCCATTTTTTTGATCTCGCTCATCAGATCATTCATAAGCGGATTGAATTGATCTTGTTTAGAAATACCGCCTTGCGTTCTTGCGAATGCCCATAAAAAGCCGGCAAATGGTACATAAGAATTCTCGGCAGTAGGTCTGTAGAACGCCCTTGTACTCATTTCTCCGCCGTAAATACCATTAGAAAATAGGGGATGATGCATCACAAGCAACACGTTTTTGTGTCTGGCCTTGCGCGCTTCATCTTTTAAAAGCGTGAGAAACTGTGCTCTTGTTTTAATGGCGCACTTATCGTTAAATCCCGGATGTTTACTCCAATCTTCAATATACCATTGTGAGTCAACAATGATGATTTCGGTTTGAGCATCAACCGTAATGGTTTCTATGGGGCAGCCATTTTCAGGCTGATAATGATTGTCTTTCCCCATTTGTTTTTCTATATAATCTTCTATTTTTTCCAGACCTTCTACACCGTGATCATTCCAGTCATTTTCTCCCGGAATGATAAACGTTTCGCCTTTAAAAGCTTCGGTAAGAGTAACAATGCGCTCCAATTGTTGCTTGTTTGGACCTTTGTTCAGTTTATTAGCATAGACATTATCACCTAAAATTAAAAGGTAATCGTCTTTTTTTGCCATTTGCTTTTGATGCGTATTAAAGGCTTGTAGCAAGGTTTCATTGGGACCGGTTTTTCCGGATCCTAAATTGCCTAAAAGGAAAACGCTTCGATACGTTGAGGTATCCGTTTCGGTGTTAATTATGGTGTTTTTGGGGTCTCTAAATTGCGTGTGTTTACTAGCACAAGAATGCAGTAGACTTAGTGCTAAAAGTGTTGAAAAACAGTAAACTATTCTGCGAATGAACATAGGTTAGGGTGTAGGTTTTCAGCAAAATTATTAAATACCTTGAGTGCTAAAAGTTTTTATAGGATTGTTAACGCAAATACCTAAAGGATTTCTAATTACAATTGGTCTTTAAAAATTGACAGTTCGGTATTTTATTCTGTCAGACCTCTTTGCGTTTGTACACTTTTACACTGCTTAATCAAAACATTATTAGGTTATGGTAAAAGTTATTCTCTTAATATTAGAATGGACATTGGCTTCAACCGGAGTGCAGTCTTGCGCCGAAACACAGTCTATAAAGAACAGTATATCGCAGGAAGTTACCGCAGTTGTTTATGAAGATTGTGATACTTTTAAAAGCGAGAGCACTATAGCTCCATCCATTTTTTTAATTGCAACTGATGAATAATCTGTTATCTGAATTTCTAAAGGCTGTCACCGTTGGCGTTGCCATTTATATCGTGTTTTTACTCATTCACTTGATGGGAGGCAACACCATACAATTTAATAGCGATCTAGCGCTGGATTTTGCGATAAGCATGTTGTATTCTGTGGTGTTGTATATGCTCAATATGCAGGTGTTTAAGTTTTTCTTTAAAAAGTATAAACATCATCTATATAGTTTCAAACACTTGGTTAAAGCCATTCCGGCGAGTGTTTTTATCACGGTAATTGGGGTGTTTTTCATTCGACTATTCATTATTACCGTGCTTTACGGAAAGACGCTGCAATTCTTTTTCTCGCAGGAAGAAGTGATTGATTACAGCATTCCGCTTGTGGTAGCTTTGGTGTGTAATGCTATTTTTTATTTTTTCTTCTACTATAGATATAAAAAGGAGCGCCAGGTAAAAGAACAAAAAATCATTGCCGGTACGGCTTCGGCACAATTTGACGCCTTAAAAAATCAGTTAGATCCGCATTTTTTATTCAACAGTTTAAATGTGCTTACCAGTCTTATAGAAGAAAACCCGCTTCAGGCACAAAAGTTCACCACTTCATTGTCTAAAGTATATCGCTACGTTCTCGAGCAGAAAAATAAAGAGCTGATTTCTTTAAGCGAAGAGCTTGCTTTTGCTAAAACCTATATGACGCTTTTAAAAATGCGGTATGAGGATAGTATTGTTTTTAAACTGCCCGAAGCTGTTGCAGATCCTGATGCCAAAGTGGTTCCACTGGCGCTGCAGCTCTTGTTAGAGAATGCGGTTAAGCACAATGTGGTGAGTGGAAATCATAAGTTGTATATAAGCATCGAAGAAGAAGCCGGTTATCTGGTGGTGCGTAATAATCTTCAGCCCAAAAAAGTAATGGCAAAAAGCAGTGGCGTAGGACTGATCAACATCAAACAGCGCTACGGCTTATTGACCTCAAGGGAAGTCCTCATTCAGCAAACCGAAAGTGAATTTATAATCAAAATACCAAAACTCAAACATCAATTAAAATCAACAGTTATGAATACAGAGCAGTACTTATCAGACAAAAAGTATACGATGGCTAAAAAGCACGTAGAAGAACTTAAAGGCTTCTATATTAATCTTAGTTTATATTGTATCATTATTCCGGGATTGGCGCTTTTAAACTATTATACGACCAGCTTTCCGTGGGCTATTTTCCCGGCTTTGGGTTGGGGGCTGGGCGTATTTTTTCATGGAATGGAAGTCTTTGGCTGGAATCCGTTTTTGGGCAAAGACTGGGAAGATCGCAAGATTAGAGAGCTTATGAAAAAGGATCAAGATCGTTAGTTACAATTCAGTATTAAAAAATGACAGTCGGGTAAGTTATAATTCAATTCTTTATGCAATTCCCGCAATTTTGAAGAGTAATTAATCACTAAAACGCTTTACAATGGAAAATTTTGACAAAGAAAACAGATACTTGCAAGCCAAAGAAAAAGTTGGTGAGATCAGAAAGTTTTATGGCGGCATCATCAGTTATATCATCGTGATCGGAGCCCTGGCCGGACTAAATTATTGGATTGATGGATTACGTCATCCTTGGTTTTTATGGGCTGCGTTAGGCTGGGGAATAGGCTTGATCTTTCAAGCAGCAAAAGCTTTTGACTGGAATCCTTTTATGAGTAGAGATTGGGAAGAGCGTAAAATAAAAGAATTTATGGAGCGCGATAAAAAGTCACAATCTAATATGGGAAGATGGGAATAATCAATATGGAAATTATGGAAAATCAAAAATCTTCTTTTGAACGTGCGCAAAAGCGTGTTAAAGATATCAAAGCTTGGTACAGTCACTTAAGCGTTTACCTAACTATAAATGGAGTCTATTTACTGTTTTATTTTGGTCTTTTTGACCGCGGAGCCGTCAGCGGCTATATACCTTGGTGGTCACCGGTTTCTATGCTCGTGGGCTGGGGAATAGGTCTTATGATTCATTACATTATGGTGCATAAAGGTAATTTTATCAATAGATCGTATAAAAATTGGGAAGAACGAAAAATTAAAGAATATTTAGATCGGGAAGAAGCGCAGCGCGCAGATCTGAACAAGTGGGAATAAAACATAAAGAAAGAAATGAATGTACTAGTCATTGAAGATGAAAAACCGGCAGCACGCCGCTTATCAAGAATGCTTGAAGCTTTAGAATTAAATGTTTTGGCTCAGCTCAATTCGGTCGAGGAAGCAGTAGAATGGTTTCAAAATAATGAGCATCCTGATCTGATATTTTTAGACATTCAGCTGAGCGACGGCTTGTCGTTTGAGATTTTTGATGCCGTTGAGGTGACTAGCGCCATCATTTTTACCACTGCTTACGATGAGTATGCGCTTCAGGCATTTAAACTGAATAGTATTGATTATCTCCTGAAACCCATTGATGATGAGGAGTTGGAAGCTGCTGTAAAAAAGTTTAAAAAGCAACAACCTCAAAAACAAGATGTCAAACTCAATTTTGATGATATCCGGCAGTTACTCGGGGTTAATCCTGTAGAACGAGAGTACAAAAAACGCTTTACAGTAAAAATCGGGCAGCATATTAAAATGATCAATATCGAAGATGTTTGTTGCATTTACAGCGAAAATAAAGGCACCTATGCACGCACGTTAGATAAACGGGATTATTTATTAGACACCACTTTAGAAACACTCGAAGAAGAATTAGCTCCTGATGTATTCTTTAGAGTAAGCCGAAAATACTACGTCAACGTCAACGCCATTCAGGATATTATAAGCTATACCAACTCGAGACTTCAACTCAAATTAAAAGCAGCGGAAGATCAGGAGATTATTGTAAGCAGAGAGCGCGTTAAGGATTTTAAACTCTGGCTTTCTTAATCGGCTAACTCTACTAAAGCGTTTTGAGTGCCATTTATAGCCTGCATTTTAGAACGAATACTAAAGATTCCTTTTAAATCATCTTTGTTTTCAATCGCAGCTTTGGCATCTTCAAGAATGAGATTGGCTTCGTTAAGAATTATAGTTTCAGCATCATCAAGCACGCTATCGCTCTGTAGCAAAAAGTAAAGTGCGGTAAGCATCTTGTGAAGCATAACCACATCGTGTTTGCAATACGCTCTTAAAGGAGCAAAAACAAAGTAAATAAGTTCCTTGAAGTCTATGGTGCGTAATTTTATAACTGCTTCGTTGTCTTGATTTGCTATAAAACTGAAATCTTTCTTTCTAAGACGCAGGGCGAACAATTCTGATAGATAATCAATGCAGGTAATTGCGGTTCCGGGGTCATTGATCCCCGGACTCATAGCTTTGACAGCGATTTCAGTAAGCTGCTTAAATCCCAGAATATAATTGTGGGTGACGATTTCGCTCCGCGAAAAACCAAAACACGTCAATAACTGTTCTTGATGCTCTTCATCGAGCTCTTTACTGCATTTGGCAATGGGAATTCCCTTTAGAATAAAAGTACCTTTAGGAACGCTTATTTCTACCTTACAGTCTAAATTCTCGCAAAGCTCTAAGAGTGCATCTACGGCGATGGTTTGAAAATATCCCGTGCGATTCACTTCAACTGCGTGCCAGTTTTCGGTATCTGGAAAATTACTTTGCATCGAATCCTCGTCGGTTTGTTTGATGAGTTGCTCGAGCCGGGTTTTAGCCTTATGATAAATAGATTCAATGATCTTATTGATCTGTATGGCTTCAGAAATAGAATGAATAAAATAGATAAACAGTGCCAAAACCAGCATGCTTAATACAATACCAACAAGTACAGCAAATCCCGGTAACTGATATTTATTATCAGTTGGTTTAATACTCAACAGAATAAGAATGCAATAAATAAGCGTGGCGATGTAAAAGCCTAAAACATTCTGATGTTTTTTATTTGAAATCAGTCCGGGAAGAATACGAGGCGAATAGTTATTAGAGGCTTGATTGAGCAAAATCATCACCATCGAAAAGCTAAAAACCATAAGCGAAATAATACCGCCAATAAAGGTGCTTAACAGTGTGCGTGCGGTATCGGCGTCATTGATCACAAGCTGTGGCGCGTTTTCAATCAAAAACGAACTAACGCCTTTATCTTCGGCATAAAGCATAGCGAAGCCAAAAAGTAACCCGCCAAAAGCAAAGAGTGAAGGGTAGAAGCCAATTTTGCCGGTGAGGTTGGCAATAAAGAGTTTGAATTTGGTTATAAGTTTAAGCATAAGCGAATTTCCTAAATAACTTTAGAAAGCCTTCGCTATTTGATAAACTGTTAACAGTTAGGGCGTATCGCGATCTTTATCAGCAGTAAGATCTATACGGTTATCATTAAAGGCGCTCGGGAGTAATTCCGGAATGAATTTAATGAGTAACGGTAAGAGAACACCACCGCCCGGAAGCATAAAAATGGCTAGAGAAGGTACGCTTTTACAAATGTCTAAAAGCTGTGTCTTTACCCGTTTTTTTTCCGCTTTACTCAGGTCTCTCACGGTAGATTGCCCAAGCAATACTACTAAATCTTTACTCTCAGCAAGTTCTTGTAGAAGACGCTTTTTATTCCGCAGGATCAAGACTTTTACAGTTTGGCTGGTTTGGTTATAAAAATGCTTTACCGGATTGCTGTAGTTGAGGTATGAAATACGATGCCTGTTGTCTTGAATAAAGTCGTGAACGTAGGTAGTCGATTGATCGATAATGTGTTTTGGGAGCTCTAAAATGGTACCAAAGGAATTCAGAAAAAGGAATTCGGTTTTATCCAGTTTGGCATCATCCCAGATCGCCAGGGCCGCGAGATCTAGCGCGTATCGCTTGGCAAATAGCGTATTAAAATGCTCAAGAGGCAGCTCTTGCAAGGTCTGTGCCTCTTGTTTCAAATTGCGATTGTAACGCAGTGATTTCTCAAAAAGTTTAAGCAACAGTTTATCATAATGCTCTTTTTCTTCTTTTTGCAAAAGCGCCATCCAGATCACATTCATCAACGTAGCCTCTAGCTGTATGGCATAAGCATTGAGATCTTCCGGATCTTTAAGAAAATGCTCAAAGCATAGCACATCTAAAAATAACAGCGCGTTTGTAATGAGATTGCTGAAATTTTTCTGAAGCGTTGCTTCATTGGTCTGAATGCGTTCTTGAATGATTTTTTCTAAGGAAGCCGCAGTAGGTTTTGGTTTAGAAAATCCTGAAAAGTAGCGATGCGCTCTTGGGTTGAGTTCGCTGTAAAATGCAGTGATTTTATCAAAAAAACCGGTTTCAGCTTGATATTGCTGGTAATAAACGAAATGCAGACAGTCAAAAAAGTTGAGTTTGGTACGCTCAATTTCTGTCCAGCGAAGCGGTTCCTTGGCGCCGTAACTCATTGTAGTAACCGAAACGCCATAGAAAAATCCGGTTTTAAGTATGCGATCGTACAGCTCTTGCGATTGCAAATGCTGTTGTGTAATAAGCTGATTTACAACCGGCTGATGCTTTGCGATCCACCCGGTAGAAGAAGGATTCATAAAAAAATGCCTTAAAAATTCATCTTGTATTTGTCAGATAGTCAAAGCGTTAAGTGAATTTAATTTCAAAAATTTAAAAAAAAATCACGTTGCTAAAAACCGTCCCCTTAAATACTTCGTAAATGTAGTAAATAAGTTAAGTTGGGCATTTAACTATTTTAAATTCCAAAGAATCCAAATCTCATTTACTTTGGAGAATTATGGAAAGGAAGATTATCAATTGGTTAGTTGATTAGTTTTTTTGGATTTTTTGTTAGTTGAAGAATCACCTTGTTTTGGAGAAGGCAGGTGATTCTTTTTTTTATGCCTTATCCCTATATGATTTGAACGAATTTTATACAAAAAGAAAGCCTCTCGATCGAGAGGCTTTTACATTTTAATACGCAGTTTCTTTAATTTTCATTGCTCACAATAAAATACTGCAAGACTTAAAAAATGTTATTTATGCATTATTTTCAATCACACCTAAGGTGTACAATTGCTCCATTGTAGGCGTTGCGCTACCACCTGCCGGTTCTAAGGTAATTCCGAAGGCTTGAGATTCATTAGGATTTTCGAGCGTAAATATCTTGTTCTCATCTTCGCTAAAATTATCTAAAAGTCCCATACTTGTTGGCGTAAGTGGATCAAGGGTTAATGACCATACTTGATACACCATACCTTCTGGAGGTTCCGGTAAGCCTAAAGCATCTATGTAGGCTTTATTATTTTCTTTGTTCCAAAACACGGTAACATAAGCATCGGGTGCAACCTGCTGTCCTGCAAGCGGAACCTTAGTAACCTGCGGATCGCGAATTACCGCAAGGATCTCTTTAGATTCTGTCAATGCTTCTTCAGAATACTGAAGCTTGCTTTCTAACTTAGTATTTTCGATCTGAACAACTTTCAGTTCATCACGCAAGTTGTTTGTTCGATTGAGTAAGATAAAAATTCCGATTAGGAATATAACTGAAGCCGCCACACTTATAAAAGAGAGTAAGCGGGTACGTTTGTTTGCTGCTGCCGGCTGTAATTGAACCACACCTTTTGAGTTTAAAAGTTTTGCCTTAATTGCGGCAAGCATTTCTTCTGGATTGTATGGTGCGGCTGCTGTTGCCAGCTGTTGTAAGGCAGCTTCTATTTGTTCTACTTCCTGTTGTACTTCAGGATATTGTTTAAGCACTTTTGAAACCTCTTCACTTTCCTGTGGGGTCAAGGCGCCATAAACATATAGCTCTAGAATTCCTGATTCTATGTATTCTTGAATGTCCATTTAATTTACCAATATAGCTCTAAGTTTGTTTATACAAAGTCTGTTACGGGTTTTAATAGTACCAAGCGGAATATCTAATTCTTCTGAAGCCTCTTTTTGTGTGTACCCTTTGAAAAATAAAAGGTGGATCACATTTTTACAATCTTCGCCCAATTTTTTAATATACTTCTTAATACCTATCGCATCGACTTTACTCGAAAAACTTGTTTTGTTTTCAAGAATATCTACGAAATATTCCTGAGTAAGGTTTTTCTTTTGATTCTTAAACAATTTCGACCGTGTTTTGTCAATAGCGGCATTTCTTGCGATATTGAGAAGCCAAGTAAAGAATCTTCCTTTGTTAGAAGAGTAGGATGCGCAATTATCCCAAACTTTAATAAAAACATCTTGTAATACTTCTTCAGATGCTTCGGTATTGTGAAGAACGCTATTGATCACACCAAAAATACTTTCAGAATACATGCTGTACAGTTGCTCAAAAGCTTTTTCGTCTTTCTGCTGTAATCTTAAAATTAAATCATCGGGTTGCATAATGGGCTTTTAGTAGATTCTAAATGTATTAAATATAAAAGAAAAAGCAGCCATAAGGCTGCTTTTATTTAATGCTGTAGCTAAGTGATCTTATTGAATAATTCCACCGCAGCTTACACGTGCTCCGGCAGCACCACTAGGCTGGCTTGTAAAGTCATCAGCACCTTGGTGTACAATAACGCCTTTACCTACAATATTTTTAGTAGCATCTTCACAATCTATACACCATTCATCAGTGGCCATGGTGATTGTTCCGTTACCGTTGTCGTCTGCTTCAAAGTTACCAATGTCACCTTTGTGATAACCTTCTGCATCTCCCCATTTTCCGTGTTGTTCTTTAGTTGGATTCCAGTGTCCTCCTGCTGAGGTTCCGTCGTCTGCAGAACAGTCTGCATTCTCGTGAATATGAATGGCATGCATTCCCGGTTCTAATCCTTCAAAAACAGCAGTCATACTAACTTCACCGTCTTCTTCAGTAAATACTACATTACCGGTTGCCGTGCTTCCGCTTTTTGAATCTAAACTAATAGTTAACTTTTTTGATACAGGTGCTTCTTCTTGAACTTCAGTAGCATCGGTAGTCATTGTTTCGTCCGTTTCTTTGTCTTTGTTCTCGTTTTTACAAGAGGTAAATCCTAGTGTAAGGGCAAGAGAAAAAAGCAGTGCGTAATTTTTCATAAATGTGTGATTAGTTAATTCGTGGTCTAAATTAAGGTTTTGCTTGGCCGTAGCCAAAGGATTAAAGATAAGCTTAACATTAGTGTTAACTAGCCTCTAAAGCTTTTTGGGATCGCCAGGTTCAATTTATGAGGTGTCATTTTTGCCTCAACACGCTGCTCATCTCCTATAAATTCACCATCGATTTGAAAGGCGATCAACTTTTTAGACTGTATGCTCACGTTTTTACACGGAATGACTTTTACAAAGTCAGGATCTAATTCGGCATCGTCATAAAAGGTTTCTAAAATGCCTTTAATGCTGAAATTTTTAAACACTAAAACTTCAAAAATACCATCGTCCATTTTTCCGGTAGGGTTGATTTGAGCTCCGGTACCAAACTTATTTGCGTTAGCGATTGCAACGAGAATGCCTTCTTCGGAAATGGTTTGATCATCACATTGAATCTCTACTTCAAACGGAAAATCGCTGCTAAGCAGGGTAGGAAAAGATTGTATTAAATAGCCTAATTTCCCTCTGATCTCTGACTTTTCATAGTTTTTGATCAGCTGAGCATTAATGCCTAGGTCAGCGATATGCAAGCACGTGTAGCCGTTTATTTCAATCAAATCCATTGCGATGAAGTGATCTCCTAATGCGATGTCAAGTTGCTTTTCTAAGTTGTCAGGAATGTCAAAATTAGTTGCAAGACCATTTGCCGAACCTGAGGGTAATAAACCAACTTTTATAGATGCTCCTTTTATGGCATCGGCAACTTCACGTATAGTTCCGTCTCCGCCGCTCACCACAATGCGATCGGGATTTTGCTCTTTTATAAGCTTTTGAATGGCTTCTTTATCATGGTCTCCCGATGTCTCATAAATAATACTCTGGTTGCCATCTTGCGAGACATGTTCTTTAAAAGCATTTATAATTGGCTGCTTATCTGTGCCGCCTGCAATGGGGTTTATGACCAGTAAAATGGTGTTTTGTGTTTTCATTAAGGCTCTTTCGAGCTAAAATTAGGTAATTTCAAAACCTGTTATAGTTAATAAAATACCAATAGTGAAGTTAGATTTACAACTCTACCGCGGGTATGCCAATGATGAAGAACTTGTAGTTTTTGGACATTTGTTTAAATCCTGGGCGCCTGATAAATTTCAAACCGACCGTAAAGGTTTTAAACATGCATTTTCTGTATTGCATATGTTTAGGATCTCGCCGCTAAAAAATGTTGAAGTGCGTTTGCGTTTTAAAGATATAGACGTGACCACGCGTACGATGGACGACGGATTCTTTAGGTTTAATGTGCCTTATGAAAACAACCTAGAAAGTGGTTGGCATACGTATGAGATCACCTGCAAACCCAAAGAGGTTGATTATGGGATCATTGAAAAGGCCGAGTTTCTTAAACCATTTGAAAGCAAACTGAGTATTATCTCAGATATTGATGACACGTTTTTGATCTCGCATAGCGGAAACATTTTTAAAAAACTCTATGTGATGCTTGCCCGAAACGTAAATCATAGAAAGACCTTTGAAGATGTTGTGAGGCATTATCAGTCTCTCAGTACAAGCGGTCACGACGAAGAAGGCAAACGCAATTCATTCTTTTACGTGTCTAGCAGTGAATGGAATCTTTATGACTTCATCGTACAATTCACAAAGCTTCAAGAATTGCCCAAAGCAGTACTAAAACTTAAAAGTATAAAAACAGGTATTTCAGATTTCTTAAGAACCGGTGGTGGAAATCATGATCATAAATTCATCAAGATCAAAGATATCATCGCCTTTTATCCGCAGCAGCATTATGTTTTGCTGGGCGACGACTCTCAGCAGGATGCTTTTATTTATGAGCGAATTTGTAAAATGTTTCCGGTTAATATTTCTGCGGTTTATTTAAGACAGACCCAAAAGCATCAGCATAAAAAAATCAGCAAGGTTTTAGAAAATATTGAAGAAATGGGCGTTGCTACCTGTTATTTTAAAAAGAGTAGCGAAGCTATTAAACACTCCAAAGAACACGGAATCATAAAAGCAGAGTAATTTATCTCAGAGCAAAACCGCTAGGTTTTCGACTTGAATAACCTGCTAATTTAGTGTCAAAGTATTTGACATTTCAGCATAAAAAAATTCCCGAAAATAACTTCTCGGGAATTTTAAAAAACAGTTTTACAGTTACAGTTTATTCTAGCTGAAAACTTTTAATCTCTTTAAATGGAGATAATTCTACTTGCTTCATTTGTGTTTCATAAGCAGCCCAATCTTCGGTAAAAAAGGTGTTTACCTTTTCTAAAGCGGTTTTAAGTTCCTTTTCAGCGTGTGCTAGAAGTTGGTTTTCTGTCGCGGTCAAACCATTAGGTCTGCTGTTTACATAACTACTAGCCAAATAAATTCTGTTCAGCACGGTTACTTCAGCGTTACGCGTTATACCTTGACGATCATCTTCTTTTCCTAAAAAGGTTGCGATATGTGCGTCAAGTTTCTTCACAATAGCTTTTGAGCTATCTATCTGGACTTCATATGCATCTTTATCTTTCTTTTTAAAATCTGCTAGAAAATCTTCGGCAATGGTTTTACTCTCAACCAATTGTTTAACGGCATCTGCAGCAACTTGAGTCATACGCTCAATTTCTTTTTCGGCTTCATAAATTTCGTTAGTCGCAGCTGTAGAAATATCCAATCGTGGATCACTTTTAACCGTTATCGTTTCAGTATCCTCCAGAGTTCCGTAGTTTAATACTACTTTATATGTACCAGGTTTTACGGTTGCACCTCCGGGTTCATAATTGCGGTCTCGCACTCTGCGAGAAGGTCTGTCTACGCCTTTTTCATCCAGAAACCATCTAAAATGATACATCCCGGCAGAATCCGGAGCTTTGGTTTTTAAGGTTCTGATCAAGCGGTCGCCATCATAAATGGTCAAAGCGATACTGTCCCACTTTGGAGCATTTTCATCGGCTTCGGTATCGGTTTCATTTGTTTTATCTTCAGTTTGCTTTTCAGCTTCCTTCGGGTTAAGCATATACTTGATAAAAGCACCACGATCTCTATTAGCCCCACCGTATGTAGCATCTGCGCCAAAACGACCTCCGGTAGGCTGTTGAGAAGCATTCTGATACGCCACCACCGGCGGAATCACTTCTAAGACCATTCCTTCTTTCATACTTAAATTAATACCCAGATCTGCATTTGCAGCTAAGGCGCGCAACGGCTTAATGTCATCTAATACCCAAATGGAGCGTCCAAATGTTGCAATAGCTAAATCATCCTCTCTTGGGTGCATGATTAAATCTTTAATAGGAACTGTTGGGAATCCGTTGGTCCATTTTTGCCAATTTGTCCCGGCATCTATAGACACGTAAAGTCCATCATCAGTACCTAAAAACATCAAATTAGGTTCTTCTTTATCTTCTAAAATTGCCAAAGCATAGCTGCCAACATCTTCGCTATCTACAATGCTTTTCCAGGTTTTTCCGTAATCTGTGGTACGATATACATAGGGTTTAAAGTCAAAGCGTCTGTAATTATTGGCTACAAGCAGCGCTTCTCCTTGATTAGTAGCCGAAGCTTTAATTTGGGCAATCCAGCTGCCTTCTGGTAAGCCTTTGATGTTTTTAGAAACATCGGTCCAATCTTCTCCGCCATTTCTGGTATAAAATACTTTTCCGTCGTCAGAGCCTGTCCAGATCATATTTTTTTGAGCCGGGCTGGGTTCAATAACAAGAATCGTGGTATGATTTTCTGCTCCGGTAGCATCCATGGTTAAACCACCGCTTTCGCTTTGTTTTTGTTTCTCAGGATCGTTAGTAGTAAGATCAGGCGAAATCACCTCCCAAGTCAGTCCTTTGTCAGTAGACTTGTGCACATATTGACTTCCAAAATAAATCGTACTATTATCAAAAGGATCAATGTTGATCGCAGAATTCCAGTTGAAGCGCAAATCTACCTCAGGGTCTGGATGCGTAGGACGTACGAGGTAATTTGCACCGGTTACCCAGTCATAACGGCTAACATAACCTTGCTGACTCATCGTCCAACCATATTGTGAATCATCACGATCTGGAACTACATCAAAACCATCGCCAAAAGAAATCTCTTGCCAGTATGAGTTGCGTATTCCCTGAGCTTTCCAAACATACGCTGGACCGCGCCAGCTTCCATTATCTTGCATTCCTCCATACACATTGTACGGAAATTCATTATCAATAGCGATATGATAAAACTGACCTACCGGAATATTTTCAGCAAAACGCCATGTATCGCCGCCATCTCGAGAAAGGTATAAACCACCATCATTTCCATCGATCATAAAGTCAGGATTCTTCGGGTGTATATACATCGCGTGATGATCAGGGTGTACGCCATTATCTGCGCCATAGGCAGGCATCAACTCTTCAAAACTTTTACCACCATCTTCAGAAACATTTACATAAGTGAAGACGCTGTAGACGCGGTTTTCATTATCAGGAGCAACATAGATTTCGGCATAATAAAATGGGCGATTGCCTATTTCATTCATATCATCATTTACCAATTTCCAATTTTCTCCGCCATCTTCAGAACGATAGAGGCCGTTCTTTTTCGCTTCTACATAAGCATAAACGATGTTGGGTTTGCTGGGAGCGATAGCAAGCCCCATACGTCCAAGATCACCTTTAGGCAATCCGTTTTCTGAAGTGATCTCTTTCCAAGAATCACCACCATCATAAGTAATATACATTCCAGAACCTTTGCCACCACTGGTAAAAAACCAAGGATCGCGTTTGTGTTCCCACATAGCCACAATAAGTTTATTAGGATTTGTAGGATCCATCACCAGTTCTGCCGGCCCTGTTTTTTCATTAACGTAAAGAATTTTTTCCCAGGTCTTTCCGCCGTCTTTGGTTCGGTACACACCGCGATCTTCATATTCACCCCAAGGCGAACCTATAGCAGCAGCGTAAACAATGTCTGGATTTGAAGGGTTGATACGTACCCGATAAATGTGACGGGTGTTTTCTAGCCCCATACACTTCCAGGTTTTTCCGCCATCTAAAGATTTGTAGATACCAAATCCACCATTAAGACTATTTCGTGGATTTCCTTCACCGGTACCCACCCAAACAACAGAAGGATTAGATTGCTGAACTGCAACAGCACCAATTGAGGAAGTAGCTTCATCTTCAAAAACAGGCTTCCAAGTAACACCGCCAGAAGTGGATTTCCATAGTCCGCCCGAGGCAGAACCTGCATAAATAATGTCTGGATTGTCAGTCACCGCATCTATAGCAGTAATACGGCCGCTCATTCCTGCGGGACCTACATTACGCGGTTTCATGTCTTTAACTAAGTCAAGATTGAGCTGCTGGGCGTTGCCAATAAGGCTAATACCCAACAAACAGAGAAGTAGAATGTTTTTCATTAAAAAGGATTAAAGTTTTTCTAAAGTTAAGAAAAACTAAAACTTATGCTTGACTATCAGCATTGATTCAACAGATTAACATAATTAAAATACAATTAACAAAAGCTTACCGAAGCTTTTTAATTTGTTTAGGGTTCTGCTGATATCTTTGAACAAAAGAAAAACCAAAAAATTTAATTATGAAAAAGTTAGTTTTAAGTATGGCTGTTCTTGCTTCAATAGCATTTACATCTTGTAAAGACAGTGAGAAGAGCGAATCTGAAGAGCCAATGGCTCAAGAAGAAATGGCAATGGAAACCACAGAAACTTCTGCGGAAGCTACAATGCCTGAAGAACAAACTATTGCTGAAATCGCAATGGCAAATGAAGATTTTAGTACGTTAGTAACTGCAGTAAAAGCTGCCGGCCTTGCGGAAACATTAAACAGCGAGGGGCCTTACACCGTATTTGCACCTACCAACGCGGCTTTTGACAAATTGCCTGAAGGTACTGTAGAAAGCTTAGTTGAGCCAGCTAACAAAGAAAAATTAGCGGGAATATTGACCTATCACGTATTAGAAGGTGAGTATAAAGCGGCTGATATTGTAAAAGCGATTAAAGACAACAATGGTAGTTTTACCGTAGTAACCGTAGAAGGTGAAAGTCTTATTGCTATGTTAGATGGTGAAAACGTAGTCTTGACCGATGCTGCCGGAAATGAATCTACAGTAGTTATGACAGACGTCGAAGCATCAAATGGTGTGATTCACGCGATTGATGCAGTTGTGATGCCTAAATCATAATGATGTAAATGATTATAGATCAAAACCCTTCAGTGATGAAGGGTTTTTTTATACGCTGATTTCTCTGAATCGCGCGTAGCATAATTCAAAACTTCTGAGTTATAATAGGCGTTCAGCCCTAAAACTTTTAAGATACTTCCTAAGGTTAGGATTTTAAAATGCTGTAATTTTAATACACTATGAAAAAGGAAACACTACGAAAAGGATTTGTGTTCAAAAGCTATGAAGCACCACAACAATCCTTATTTGACCGACTCTTTGAGATCTTTAAAGAGCTGATCACGCATACCTCAGGTGATTTTGATGAGGCGATGGACTGGCTCAAGGAACTTGATAAAGAGTATAACTTGACTACCGAGGATTACACGCTTGATGATTTTGTACAAGAATTAAAAGATAAAGGTTATATCAGAGAAGAGATTGAGCCTGATGGTAATGGCGGTATGGCTATTACAGCAAAAACAGAACGTGCGATCAGGCAACGCGCTCTTGACCAGATCTTCGGAAAATTAAAACGCGGTGGCGCCGGAAATCACAAAACCAATCGCATAGGTCGGGGTGACGAGCATACCGGTGAGTACAGAGAATATCGTTTTGGCGATGCGCTAGAGCGTGTTTCTATGACCGAAAGTTTAAAAAATGCACAGATCAACAATGGTATTGGCAATTTTGACCTAACGGAAAAAGACTTAGTGGTTGAAGAAACTCAGTTCAAAGCACAAATGAGCACGGTTTTAATGATCGATATCAGCCACAGTATGATTTTATATGGAGAGGATCGCATCACACCGGCCAAAAAGGTAGCGATGGCTCTCGCCGAACTGATCACCACACGCTATCCAAAGGACACACTTGATATTATCGTCTTTGGTAATGATAGTTGGCCGATTGCTATTAAAGACTTACCGTATTTGCAAGTAGGTCCGTACCACACGAATACAGTGGCGGGTTTACAACTTGCGATGGACATCTTACGCCGCAAACGCAATACTAATAAACAGATCTTTATGATCACAGATGGGAAACCAAGTTGTGTGCGCGAACCAGACGGATTTTACTATAAAAATAGTGTGGGGCTAGACGACTATATTGTAAATAAATGCTACAGTATGGCGAGTCAGGCACGTAAAGTTAAAATACCTATTACCACATTTATGATTGCTCAAGATCCTTATTTGATGAAGTTTGTGCGTCAATTTACGCAGGCCAATCAAGGTAAGGCATTTTACACAGGGCTGCAAGGTCTTGGCGAAATGATCTTTGAGGATTACGAGACCAATAGAAAAAAAAGAATACGCTAGAGAAAGAATAAAACTAACAGTAAACTATGAGTAAACCAGCAATAAAAACCCTAGGTGAACTAAAACAAACAGATTATAAAAGCCGAAGCATTAAAGAGGAACTTCGCAGCAATCTGGTTAAAAATATCAAAGAAGGAAAAAACTCTTTTGAAGGAATCCACGGTTATGAATACACCGTTATTCCTGAGCTAGAGCGCGCAATACTCTCTAAACACAACATTAACCTTTTAGGATTGCGAGGCCAGGCAAAAACACGCTTGGCGCGTTTGATGGTGCAATTATTAGATGAATGGATTCCGGTGGTTGAGGGTTCAGAACTTAACGATGATCCCCTAAAACCATTATCAAGATATTCGCAGCAATTGATCGCAGAGAAAGGTGATGAAACACCCATAGGGTGGATGCATCGCGAGGAGCGTTTCGCAGAAAAACTGGCTACGCCCGATGTAACTGTCGCAGATCTTATTGGTGATGTAGATCCCATAAAAGCTGCGAATTTAAAACTGAGCTATGCTGATGATCGCGTCATTCATTTTGGGATGATTCCGAGGGCAAATCGTTGCATTTTTGTAATTAATGAATTGCCTGATTTGCAAGCGCGTATTCAGGTGGCTTTATTCAATATTCTGCAAGAAGGAGATATTCAAATCCGTGGATTTAAATTGAGATTGCCGCTAGATCTTCAATTTGTATTTACGGCAAACCCTGAGGATTATACCAATCGCGGAAGCATTGTTACTCCGTTAAAGGACCGTATCGGTTCTCAGATTTTAACGCATTATCCTGAAAATATTCAGATCGCAAGAACCATTACTGAACAAGAAGCAAAACGAGACGAGCGTAATGAAGAACAGGTGTATGTGCCTTCTTTAGCAAAAGATCTTTTAGAACAAATAAGTTTTGAAGCTCGCGAGAGTGAATATATTGATGTTAAAAGTGGTGTGAGTGCTCGTATGAGTATTACAGCTTTTGAAAATTTACTAAGTACAGCAGAACGTCGTGCGCTAATGGCGGGTGACGAAAAAACCACTGTACGTCTTGGAGATTTTATGGGGATGATCCCGGCGATTACCGGTAAAGTCGAATTGGTTTATGAAGGAGAGCAGGAGGGAGCTGCGACCGTGGCACACACCCTAATAGGTGATGCGATACAGACCTTGTTTATTACCTATTTCCCCGAAATCAAAAAGCTGGAAAAACAGAATGAAAAAAGTCCGTATGATGAGGTGATCACTTGGTTTTTTGACCAAAGCGACTTTCAATTGTTAGACGATTTAAATGAAGAAGAGTATAAAAAAATGCTTGATTCGGTAACGCCGTTGCAAAATTTGATCAATACGCATCAACCTGATTTACCGAAATCTGATCAATATTTTATGAAAGAGTTTATCCTTTGGGCACTGGTTGAATTCAAGAAATTGAGTAAATACCGAATGACCGATGGAATACGCTTTAAAGATCTCTACGGAAGTTATATAAGTGGTCTGTAAGTTCAGTGTAAATAAATAAAAAAAACCGTTAGTTTTTAAAACTAACGGGTTTTTTATTGGCACCTCCAAAGTGTTTAATTTTCTGTCCCGAAAGCTTTCGAGATGCCTCGAAATTGTAAAGTTGTTTCCAACTAATGCCTCACGGGCTTGCTTTGAAAAAGTTTACTTGATAAAGGTTTAGTATTATTTCAAGAGTGTAAATTCACTTCTGCGATTTTCATCAAATTGCGCTTCGGTACAATCTCCGGAAGGGCAGGTGTGAATAGGATCAGTCTCTCCATAACCTTTAGCTTTTAGCCTGTTACGGTCTATTCCTTTAGATACTACGTAATCAACGGTAGACTGTGCTCTGCGTTGAGAAAGCGCAAGATTGTAACTGTCAGAACCGCGCTGATCTGTGTGTGAAGCAACTTCAATATCCATTTCAGGATATTTTTTCATAAGGTCCACTAATTTATCCAAAGTCACCGCTGCGTCAGGACGGATGTTAGCTTTATCAAAGTCAAAATAGATTTTTTCAAGATTCACCTGTGTCAACTGGTTGCGGTCATTCACGGTCACGATCTCTTCAGAATCAGCGTATGCAGACATCTGTAATTTGATAAGCGTTTTAGTGTTCTGCGCGTATTCTATTTTAATCTCTTTTTCTACCGGTGCATACAAAGCTTTTGAAGCTTTTACTTTGTACGTACTATTAGGATGCACTTCAAACTTAAAACTCCCGTCTGCTAAAGTGGTCATTTTTTGCGTACTACCGGTTTCTGGGCGATAGAGCGTGACTTCAGCACCTTCAATGGGTTCTAGAGTTTTCTTATCATCTACATTACCAATGATTTGATAATCTAAATTAGGGAATGTTGTAAACTGATAAATTTTGTCTTTTCCAGTTCTGTTTGAAGACATATAACCGCTTGCCTGGCGTTCTTTGATTATTAAAGAAAAATCATCTGCATTAGAATTGATAGAGCTTCCTAGGTTATACGCTTCCGCGAAAGCATCACCCGAAGCATCACTGCTGTAAAGGTCTAGTCCGCCAAGCCCTTCAACGCGATTAGAGGCGAAGTAAAGATTTCCATTTTCAGAAACATATGGAAACTGCTCTAGCTTATCTGAGTTGATATTTTCGCCCAAATTAACAGGAGTGCCAAAAGTATTGTCCCCGTTAATACTCACTTTATAAATATCAAAACTACCATAACCTCCCGGCATATCGCTAGAGAAATAGAGCGTTTGCTCATCTGCACTCAGTGCGGGGTGTGCTACAGAATAGCTGTCAGAACTTATAGAAAGTAACTCGATATTTCCCCATTTGCCGTTTACCAATTCGGCACTATAAAGTTGAAGCGGCGCGACTTTGACACCATCTATTTTCTTGAATTTATTACTGGTTCTGGTAAAATACATTTTTGTACCGTTTGCAAAAAATACGGCGTTGCTTTCGTGTGTGTCGGTATTAATTGAACGCGAAAATGTTTGGTATTCAGAAAGTGTGTCAGCAACAGGTTGCGCGTAATACAGATCTAAAAAAGGTTTTCCCGTCCAAGGGTAGGTGGGGCGTGCAGCATTGCGGTCAGAAGCAAAAACGAGTTGACGGTCGTAATATGCCGGCGCAAAATCTGCATAAGCCGATGCAGCATCCATCACTTCAGGCATAAAAAATTGCGATACTTCCATATCGTTTTTTTCCATAGCCTTTAAAATATCAATTGAAGTACCGCTGTAAGTGGTCAGAATCTCGTTAGCCTTGTCATATGCGTTGCTGCGTTTTAATGCATCTGCATATCTAAAATGCGCATCCATAGACCTTCCGGGATTAAGTTCCCAAGCCTTTGCGTAAGCTTTAACCGCTTCTTCAGCATTGGCGTTGTAATACAGTGCATCTGCCAGATTGAGGGCAGCGTCGCTGTCTAGTTGATCTTCTGCGCTATATAACGCAATAGCTTCGGCATAAGCCTGACTCGCAAAAAGTTTGTTTGCTTTTTCCATTGATTTGTTCTGTGTAAATCCTACTTGACAAACTGCTAGCAGAATAAAGAGTAGCTTATAATTTTTCATAGTCGAAGTTGTAGGTTAGAAGAAACGAGGTGATTTGCGATACGATGGAAGCTTGCCAAGCAAGTCGAAGTCAAATAAAACCATGACCTCGTGGCTTCCATTATTATATTCACCCAAGTTAGATGTAGTGTAGTCGTATGCGTAGCCTACGCGAACACCCGGAGTAACTTCAAAATTTACCATTCCGGTTACGGCATCATCCAGACGATAACCTATACCTGCTTCAAAACGCTGATAAAATCTTACGTTAGCATTTAGGTCAAGGCTCACGGGAGCACCATTTACCCAACGCGCCATAAAAGAAGGCTTTATCTGAAAATCTGCCGAAGGTTCAAAAACATACCCACCGGTTAAAAAATAATGCGTGTTCTCGCTTCCTAAACGCTGTACTCCATCTTCGTCCTCAATATGCCTAGAGGCCAAGAGATTCGGAGCAGAAAGCCCTATGTAGTAGCTTTCAGAAAAATAATAAGCTCCAATACCAATGGTAGGATAGGTTTGATTAATATTCTGCGCAAATGAGGGGTCTGTTGCAGGGCCACCGCTTCCTAATTGCAATCTGCTAAAATCTGTACTAAAAAAAGAAGCACCGGCTTTTAAACCTAGAGCTAAGGTTGCATTTTCCTGAACAGGAAGTTTGTAAGCAAAATCAGCATTTAAATTGGTTTCCTGCACCACATCGCCAATCTCATCATGTACCAGATTGACACCGATTTCTACTCTTTCAGACATTGGTAAATGCCCAAAAAATGTAGCGGTAGTAGGAGCACCGTCTATGCCCACCCATTGTGCGCGGTAGAGGCCGCCTAATTTAGCTTGATTCACGGTAGAATACGCCGGATTTATCACACTCATATTGTACATATACTGCGTGTATTCCGGATCTTGTTGCCCAAAAATGCTTCCACAAAAAAGGACAAAGGCTGCAAAAAACGTAAGTTTTGAAGTTGAATTTTTCATCGGGATTATCCTTTTATCGGTTAAGGTAAACTTTACCTTGTTTTGGGCTAGTCTGGCCATCATTATAATTTATTATGTAGAAATACACTCCGTTAGGCAAGGTGTTTCCGCCCAGTCTGCTTCGGTTTGCCTGACCGTTCCAAAATCCTGTTGAAGCGTCGCCTTTAAAAACAACTGCGCCATTTCGGTTAAATATTTCTATCGTGTAGTTGGGGTAAACAATGTTGATATTCTGCATTTCAAAAACGTCATTGATTCCGTCACCGTTTGGAGAGAATCCATCAGGAATAAAGACCGAATCACAACCGCTTAGGTCAGCAGTAACTGCTAGTCGTTGTGAACCTTCACATCCGGTTGCGGTATTTTGAGCAGCGATATAATACGTGGTATTTTCCATAAGTGGTGTGGTAGGGCTAACCACCGAACCACCGCTTGCAGCATCGTAAGTAATGATGTTGAAAGACGAACTCACATTAGCTTCAAGATCTGCTACGGTAGGGTTGTCATTGATACAAAATACTCCGCCATTAGTTGCCAGGCTAGGCATCGCCGGATCTTCTACAGAAAAGTCAGTAAAAGCGGCCCCAAGATTGGTAGCACTACAACCCGAAGTTTCATTTTGAATATCAAGCAGACTGAATGTGGTTATTCCGCCGGCGGTAAATACGCTAGGTTCAAGAACAATACTTGCTGCACCATTAGTGATATCTACGTTCTCAGAAATTACCTCAGAAGTTGTAGCTCCGGTAATCTGATAGGAGATCAAGTAGGTGTTGTTTTGTAAAGCAGAAGCTCCTGACAGCGTCACAATAACCTGCTCGCCAAAACAAACATCTGTTGCAGTTACCGTCACTCCGGTTGCATTGGGCAATGGATTTACTTCAAAACTGGTAGTTACTGCAAGAGGTAATGAAGTACATCCTGAAGCACTGCTGATCAAATTCGCAGTGATACTGGTCGTTCCTGTGGCTGCTAAGGTAGTACCAGGAATGGTAAAGCTACCAACGCCATTACTTACTAATGCTGTTGCGGTTTGAGCCAAAGCAGTGTTTGCTCCTGCAAGCTCGTAATCAATAGTGTACTCCCCATCAGCTAAATCTGATGAAGTTATCGTGACCAAGCCATCTTCGGCTAAGCAAATATCTGAAGCGCTAAGGTCACCGTCCGTCAAATCAGGTATAGGGTTTACGTCAAATGACACAGTAGTAGCGGTATCATTGAAGCAAAGTGATGCGGGATTCGCTATGCTGATTATTGAAACTGATACTGACCCAGGAGTTATTAGAAGTTCGCTATCAATAGTAATTGATGCTTCGCCTCCTGCAAAAGTTACATTTTCGCTTGGCGCCAGAGTGCCTTCACCAACTTGGTATGTAATGATGTAGCTACCATCGGCAAGATCAGAATTAGTAAAAGAAATTAAAGCATCTTCGCCTAAACAAACAGAATCCACACTAATTGTAGTATTTTCTAAAGTAGGCACGGGCAATACTTCAAAATCAATAGTTATGGGTAAGCCTGTTGCATCACAACTTTGAGAAGCGGTGGTAAGTGCTTCGATCGTGAGACTCGTGGTTCCGGCTTCTGCTAGCGTTTCAGCAGCAAGTTCAAATTCGGCAACACCTGCTGTAAACGTAACATTGGTAGTCGTTTCAGCTAACGTATTAGCACCGCCTAAGGTGTAGGTAATTACATAATCTCCATCTTGAATAAATGTAGCATCTGTGGTTAAATTAACCGTTGCACTGCGATCTTCACAAGAGTCTGTTACCGATCCCACAAGGTTGCTTGCATCAGGAGTCGCCACAATATTGAAAGTTGCAGTCGGCATTGTAAAATTCGCTGCCTCACAGCTACTGATTGAGTTCAAAAGCGAAGTCAACGTGAGTGTTGAAGAACCATTAGCTAGTAAAGCTTGCGGAAGATCAAATGAGCCTGTTCCTTCTGTAATAACAACGGTTGCAGTTTGATCAGTCACACTGATAGCGCCAGAAATGTCGTAAATGATCTCGTACGAACCATCAGCTAAATTGGGCGTTTCAGAAGTATCAGTTAAGGTTACTGAAACAATTTCATCTTCACAAGTATCCGCAATAGTTACACTCAGCGTCTGTGCATCAGGTTTGGGAGCTACGGTAAAAGTTGTGCTCAGTTCTACAGCAGTTGCACACCCGTTGGCGTTGGTGATGCTGCTAAGGCTAAACGTATAATCGTCTGCCGTAGGTAAGTTTTCAGCAAGTAAATTTAAAGTTGCCGTTCCTGCTGCTACGGTAATAAGTTCTGTATATTCTTGTGAAGTAGTAGTGTTTGAAAGCGTGTAGGTAATGGTATAATCTCCATCGACTAACTCAATTTCCGGGGTAGTGGTAGCATCAGAAAAAGTAAGCACTCCATTTTCTTCAAAACACAACGGCTGCGCAACCCTTAATTCTGTGTCTGTTACATCAGGCAGCGCTACGATGGTTAGCGTGTCACTTAGGTCGCCTAATTGTGCGTCGCATACGTTTTGCGTGGTTGGATCTATGATTTGCAATACACGAACTTCAGCAACTCCGGCACCAATGAAAAATTCAGGATTTATAGGGAAACTACCTATCCCATCGGTCATGGTAATGGTAAGCGTTTCGGTACCGGTATTTGGCGCCGGACTAACTTCATAGGTAAGTGCGTAATCCCCATTAGGAATATCGTCCAGTTCACCGGTTATAGTCGCAATAGCTTCTATAGGAAGTATGTCTTCACAAATAATATCCTCTTCTTCAGTAGGAAATGTCAACTCAAATGTAGCATTTGAAAAATCAATTACTTCTTCAATAATGATAGTAACAGTAACTTGGCTCAGCGTACATAATGGATTGGTAGGCTGAACGGTATAGGTAAAGGGATACGAGCCGGGACCGTAAGTATCGCGTATATTTTCAATATTGATAAAGCTATCGTTGAATGCGGTAATTTCATTAGTTAGAAACCCTTCGCTCCATACTCCATTAGTATCTTCACCAACAATGGCATCTCTAAGATTAAAATTGGTCAAGCTGCTTAGATCATCGGTCTCACAGAAAATAGTAGTCACAGCAGGATCTACCGTACCTGCTTCAGGTGCTTCTACCACATCAAGATTGACCGTGCTCATAGTTGCCGGGCAGCTGCCTTGCGCATCCACCGTGTATGTAAAGGTGTAACTTCCCGGGCCTGCAATCTGCGCATTAAAAGTAGGACCATTTAGCGCTCCTGCGGGACCGCTGGTAATTACCCAAGTTCCAAATAGTGTAGGGTTAGGTCCACTACCTATAAATTGAAAGAGGTTTACATTGGTTTCATCTTCACAAGCAACAGCATTGTTATTGTCTCTACCGGCATAACCTGCAAGGGTCACCGTTACAATGGCATCGGTATCGGTGCATCCTGCTTCTCCTTCAACCGTGTAAGTATAAGTAAAGGTGCCACCACGATTTATAAGCCAGGTATTGAGTTGCCCTGTTGCCGTGTTTAAACCACCACTATTGTCCTCGTCAGTCCAAGTGCCCCCGGGAACGGGAGTTCCGCCCAGTGCTGCATAGAGATCGATAAACTGGTTAGTTTCTTTGTCGCAGGAAGTAAGAGAAGCATCTTCGCCGGCACATTGGCCATAACTTTTAGATGAAATTCCCGCATTAAATAAAAGGAAAAATAGACATGCTATTTTCCCTAAAAACGTAATTGTTTTATGCATAGGAGTTGGGTTAGTAAAATTTGATACAAGTATAATCGATTAATTGCAAATAATTACGATTAAATGTAAAAAATTTATTAAAATTATCGTAACACAACTCCCTTTAAATTACGGTTTCTGCAAATTTCCGTCGGGAAAAAGTGCAAATCTACCCCGATCAGCAGCGTGGGTATGCTCGTGAGAATCCCAAGGCCACCCACCAAATTGCGTCTGCTGATAATTCATAAAAGCAGTCTCAATATCTTTTCGGGTATTCCCTACGAAGGGTCCGTGTTTTACAACTGGTTCGTTAATGGGTTTGCCCTCTAGAAGAAGTAGTTGGGCTTTTTGGTTTCCATTTTTTACTACAAGTTCTTCAGTAGGATCTGCTTTAATTTGATGCATCGGCGGAATTTCAAATTCTTCGGCATAAAGCATTTCGCCTTCATAAAAGTAGAGTGAGCGATTGGCTCCGGCAGCACCTTTAGGAAGTGTGAATGTTGCTTCAGGCTCAAGACTGATCAGCCAGATATTGATTCCGTTTTCCGGGTTTGCCGCCCAAGAATCAGGTGCCGGCGCTAAAGCTTTAGATTCTTTATAATTACCGGCAATAAGTTTAATTTGAATATGCTTACCCTCGTTATCCTGTGTCGAAACTACCGGAATTTTTTCATTCCACATCATTCCAAAGTAGGGTTCAACATTTTTACTTGCAGCAGGCAGGTTGAGCCAGATTTGAAAAAGTAATAGCGGATTTTCTTCTTCGGTATTTATAAGAGGAAACATTTCGCTATGCTGAACGCCTTTCCCGGCGGTCATCCACTGCACATCGCCTTGACCAAATCTGCCGGCAGCACCTAAAGAATCTGAATGATCAACAAAACCTTCTTCAGCAATGGTAACCGTTTCAAAACCCACGTGAGGATGCCCTGGAAATCCCGGTACTTTTGAACCATGATACATTGCCCAACCGTCTTTCTGAACAAAATCTTGTCCCAGATTGCGACCTGCTAATGAAGTAGCCGGACCAAGTTGACCATTTCCTTTAGGGTATTTATCGTTGTGAAATGCACAAAACAAAAAAGGGTCTTGAGTATCCCATTGCGCGTGTAATTGTGTGATTTTTTGAATAGCTGCCATTATTGATAATTTAGATGGAATACGAAGATACGAGTCAAAATCGTAATGCGAAAGCTTCTTCTTAGGCGTTTAGCAGCTTAGGAACGCGTAGTGTTTTATAAATTTGTAGGCTCAACAAAAGAATAGCTATGCGATTTTATCAAAAGGAAATACGGTTACAATCCAGAAGCCGTGGATTTCATCTCATTACGCAAGAAATAGAACGTAATCTTGATGACTTGAAAAACATTAAAGTTGGTCAACTTCAGGTTTTTATAAAACATACTTCGGCAAGTTTAACGATCAATGAAAATGCAGATCCTACGGTACGTCAGGATTTTGAAAGTCATATAAACAAAATGGTTCCTGAGAATGCACCGTATTATATTCATACCTATGAAGGCCCAGATGATATGCCCGCGCATATAAAAGCGTCTCTGATGGGCGCTTCGGTAACTATTCCGGTCACTAACGGAAGGTTAAATCTGGGTACTTGGCAAGGAATATATCTTTGCGAGCACCGCAATCACGGCGGAGCCCGCAAAGTTGTGCTTACGCTATTTGGTCAGTAGGGCTTCTTTAGCTGCGATGAGTTGTTCTAGAATATGCTCTACACCGCCTTCATTGTTACTTTTGGTAGTATAATTTGCTGCTTTAGTAACATTAGGATGTGCATTTTGCATCGCAAAACTGTAATCAGCTTGCTCTATCATTTCAAGGTCGTTATTGTAATCTCCAAAAACCATAGTTTCGGCCTTAGAGACTTTTAATTGATCTTGAAGAATTTTTAGCGCGCGGCCTTTATCAGTATCCAAGTGACTGATGTCTAACCAGTATTCACCGCTAACTTTTACTTTAACTTCTTTTTCTAAAGCTTTTGCAATAGGATAGGTAGTTTCTTCAGAACCGCCAAAGCTGTACACAGCAATTTTAAAGAAATGGTCGTCGTTAATTTCGGTGAGGTCAGGAACGCGCTTGAATTTGGTATAATATTCTTGAAAAATTTCAATAAACGGTTCGTGATCAGATTCAACGTAGGCTTGTTCTTTTCCGCATAAAACAATGTGCGCATCTTCGATCTCACGCATTTGCTTGATAAGATTATGCACGGTTTCGGTATCTACGGTACAGGTATCTAAAACTTCAGTTTTTTTGATCGTGATTCCACCATTTTCTGCAACTACGATGATCTCATCTTTAATTGCGTCAAGCTTGTGAATGATGCTGTAATATTGACGACCGCTGGCCGCGATGAATTGCACATCGTGCTTTTGCAGCTGTTTAAATAGATCAAAAAATTTAGGGCTTACTTTTCCTTCGTCATTAAGAAGGGTGCCGTCCATATCAGAAACGACGAGTTTTACTTGTGTTAAATCCATATTTACAAAAATAACCCATAAACACGAGCCGTGTTTATGGGTCTTATTAATTGATTCTTAAATTATCGCTAAGCGTTAGTGGACCTGCGCTTACTTATACATTGCTCCCTGATCAATACCTTCACTGGCTTTCTCAATGAAATCATGAAGGTCTTGATTGGCGGTTTTTAAATCTTCAGCACGCAGGTACATCATATGGCCGCTGCGGTATCCTTTGAAATCCATTCGGTCTGAAAATTTCCCGTTGATGTTGATCTGGCTCATAATATATTTTGCATTAAAATACGTACACGCCCCGTCATAATAGCCAGACTGAACCATCAAGTGTAAATTAGCGTTCATTCCCATCGCGTCTCTAAGATCTGCACCGGTGTGATTATTAGAGCGGTCCCAAGGATGCACATTACCAAACATATCATAGGTGAGATCCGTTTTAAAGCCTAATTCTTCAGACATATAGTAGTTAATTGCCGGGGTAAAACTGTGCAACCAAGACGTCAATCCACTGTTGTAATCCGGGCGCTCGCCGGCATCTGCGATGTCTAAACCTTTGTAACGCGAATCTAGACGACCTATGGTATAACCTTCTTTATCACGTAGCAAGTCTTTCCAGAAATAATTAAAAGGAACAGCCAAGTTGTTTTGACTCACTGTTTTTTTCGAAAGTCCGGAGTAGTAAGCAGTTTTCTCTATTGCTTGTTGTTTTTCCGCTTCGGAAGCATAACCTCCTTTTGCCAGAACAGGAAGTAATTCTTCAACTGCATATTTTTCAACCTCCGGAAGCATTTCTGTTAAATCCTTATTTTGAAGGGCAGGAGGCAAGGCGTTATGATACCAAGCTGCCGCGGCAAAATACGGTAGACGGTTTGCGATCTCTACTGGACCGGCAAAGTCAAAACCTATTTCGGTAGGAGAAACTAAAATCACACCGTTTAAATACATCCAGTTTCCTTGTTGTAAGGCTTTGGCTAAGCCTGAAACACGTGTAGTACCATAGCTTTCACCAATGATAAATTTAGGAGAACGCCAGCGGTTATGACGTGTAACAAAAGTATTCACCCAATCTGCGAGATAAGATATGTCTGCATTTACTCCGAAGAACTGATCACGCTTGGGCATTTCACCTGCTGCGTTAGGAACCATTCTGCTGTAGCCCGTATTTACCGGATTAACATACACGATATCCGCCACATCTAGAACCGAATTTGGATTGTCTTTGATTCCATACGGTTGAACCGGATAACCTTCGTCGGTGATTTTTAAAATACGCGGACCAGTATATGCAATATGCATCCAAACCGAAGCAGAACCCGGACCACCATTAAAACTGATCAGCAACGGGCGCGTTTGATTGTCTTTTACATCCGTTCTAGTGTAATAGGTATAATTTAGAGTAGCCACAGGATTCCCAGAATTGTCCCAAACCGGTTGAAAACCAAGCTCTGCCTTATAGGGGATATTCTGACCTTTTATGGTCACACTGTGAGTTGAAGTAATTGTAGTATCAACAGGGGCTTTTACTTGTTGTGCGCGCAGGGCGGAAGCGAAACACACGAGAAGCGCAAGTGTGCCAAGAGTAGTTTTTAGATTCATAGAAGATTAATTATTCGTAATTCTTAAAAATACGGATATGGTTTAGTTTTTTAATAAAATGCAACGATAAATCCTTTTACTGCAATTAAAATTTAGTGCTTAGAAATTCTTAATCTAATTATTGAATAATTATCAATTTTTGACGGTTGAATTTAGCAGTTCTGATATTTGGTTACTGTCAAAGGTTTTTCCATTCTTAACTACCATAAAGATATCCTGGGTATTTTCAATATTTTTCAACGGATTGGCATTAAGCAATAGCAAATCAGCCTGCGCACCTGCATTGATTTGTGGCAGTTGCTTTTTGAGAAAAATGGCTCCGTTTTGCGATGAGGTCTGTAAAGCTTCAAGCGGAGATAAGCCGGCATCTACCAAAGCTTGTAATTCCTTATGCAATGAAACCCCGGGATACGTGTAGGAGTTGAATGCACCACTGTCTGATCCGGCAAGCAACCCTACTCCGTTATCAGCTAAAGTACCCGCAAGTTTTACAAATGCCGAATCTAGATTTTTACGCATAACCACAAACTCCGGTGAAGCATTTTTTGCACTGTTAATGCGACCCGCATAGGTTTTTTGAATTCCGTTACCTATATAGTTTAAGTATTCATCTTGCGTATGATCTACTTCGTCAAGGTAGCTCAGGGTATGCCCAATATGAAGCGTAGGAACCACAAAAACATTGCGTTCTTTGAGTTTATTGAATGTCTGCGTCGCAACCGAATCTGAATAGGTTTGCATCACACGATCTAGAGAATTCCAGAAACTGGCTTCGTTATTCTTTACGGCTTCGGTGATGGCAATTTCATCAGAAGAACAACCTTTTAAAACATAATACAAATGTTCAATCGCATCGATTCCTGCACTTGTTGTTTCATCAACCGTCACTGAATACGGCATATGACCGCTGGTGATCATCTGGCGTTTTTCAGCTGCGGCAATTATTTTTAAATAATTCGCTCCGGAAATGTTACGGTCATAGATCTTAACAAAATCAACGTTCAACGCTTGTAAACTATCTAGCGCCTGCTCGATGTCTTGATCATTTTCCACTTCAAGCGAACCTGCCCAAGTTGCGCCGGGACCGTCAATTTTTGGTCCGCTGGTGTAGATGGTTGGTCCCACCAGCGTGTTGGCTGCAATTTCCTTTTGCCACTTTTGAACCGTGGTAGTTAGATCGCCGCCGGCATCACGTACGGTGGTGATTCCGTTTGCGATAAAGAGTTTCAGGAAATCTTTATTCTCTTCAATTAAATCAACACCACCTCTAAAATGCACATGATTATCCCAAAGACCAGTCATCAGGTATTTATCACTTCCGTCAATTTGCTGTTTGGCTGCACTAGTCATCAAATCCCGACTGTTTACAATAGAGTGAATTGTATCACCCGCAATAAACACCGATTGATCTTGTGCAACTTTCCCATTTTCCAAGTTAATAATGCTCACGTTATGAATGGCAATATCAAATTGTGGGGGAGGATTTCCGCAGGAATTTAGGAGTAACATTAGAATAAGTAGAGGAGGTAAAGCTCTTTTCATAAATAGGGTGTTGTGATGCTTTAAAAATAGGAATAAAAAGAGAGCCTCGTAAAAGGCTCTTTTCAAATTTATTGGCATTGCCAAAGGGTATATTGGTCTTTGATTATTTTCCCCATTCTGTATGGAAAATACCTGAACGGTCGATACGCTCATAGGTATGTGAACCAAAGTTATCGCGTTGCGCCTGAATCACATTCAATGGAAGTCGGCTTGAAGTATAGGCTTCAAAATAATTTAGAGCACTTGACAAACCGGGAACCGGAATTCCGCTTTGCGCTGCATAAGCTACCGTCTCACGAACTGATTCTAGAGTGCCTTGTACTTTTTCTACAAATGAAGGAGCTAATAATAAATTAGGCAATTCTTTATCTGCAGTATAGGCTTGAGAAATGTCTTCTAACAATCCAGCGCGAATGATACATCCTGCTCTCCAGATTTTAGCGATAACAGACATATCAAGATCGTACTCATACTCTTTAGAAGCGTCTGCCAATTGATGTAAACCTTGAGCGTAAGCGATGATAAAAGAGAAATACAGCGACTCTTCGGCCATTGCAATGATTTTGTCTTTATCAATAGGTTTTGGCTCTGGACGGCTGTATAATTTATCAGCAACGATGCGCTCTTCTTTTAATGCTGAGATCTCACGCATACTCACTGCAACATCTATCGTAGGAACAGGAATTCCTAAGTCCATTGCATTTTGTGAGGTCCATTTACCAGTACCTTTTTGCTTGGCTTTGTCGAGGATCATATCTACTAATCTTCCGTCACCTAGATCATCTTCTTGCTTGAAAATTTCCGCGGTAATTTCAACTAAAAAAGATTGCAAGCGTCCTTTATTCCATAGGTCATACACTTGATGCAATTCGTCATTATCAAGACCAACAGATTTTTTCAAAAGATCATAAATCTCAGAAGTCAACTGCATAAGGCCATACTCGATACCATTATGCACCATTTTTACATAGTTACCGGCAGATTTAGGTCCTAAATGCGCCACACAAGGTTCGCCATTAAATTTAGCCGAAACCGCTTCAAATATAGGTTTGATATGGGTATATGCTTCTGCGTTTCCGCCGGGCATAATACTTGGGCCTTTACGAGCACCTTCGGCACCACCGCTAACTCCGGCTCCAAAGAAGTTAATTCCTTTTTCTTTTAAATAAGCTTCACGACGGTCTGTATCGGTAAAGAATGAGTTTCCGCCATCTATGATAATATCACCCTGGTCTAGGTGAGGTAAAAGTGTCTCAATGACTTGATCAACGATTTTACCGGCAGGTACAAGCAACATGATTTTGCGGGGAGCGGCAAGCGCCTCTACAAAAGTTTCGATTTCGGTAGAAGCATCAACCTTGTTTAGGTCTCCACCTTCTTTTTTTAGGGCATCTACTTTTTCCTGATCTAAATCGTAACCAAAGGCCTTAAAATCGTTATCTGCGACGTTTAAAATAAAGTTACGTCCCATTACGCCCAGACCTACCAGTCCAAAATCATAATTTTTATGCTCCATAATAATTAGTTATTGTTCTTTTTAATTTGACACCATAATGTTTTTATAAAGACCCCTGTGTGCCGTCAAGATGCCTTATTTTTGTATTGGTTATGGTCAAAATTAAATGATAACATTGACTTTTTACCCCTTTATTCTATAAACTCATGTTATAATTGTAAATAACCACCTAACGAATCAAAAAATAGAAAAATAATTATTCTTATGAATAAAACATCTAATCAGCTCCTGGTCATTTTTGGAGCTTCTGGAGATCTAACTGCCCGTAAACTTATTCCTGCTTTGTACAACTTATATGAGGGAGGACATTTTCCCGAAAATTTTGCAGTGCTAGGAGCGAGTAGGAGTGATATGAGTGATGAAGAATTTAGAAAACGCGTTGTTTACGAGAGTCCGTTTTTAAAAGATAAACTCAAAAAGAAAGATGACGAGTTCATCAAGAAATTTGCAGACATGATGTTTTATTCAGATCTAGGCGATGATTATGATTCTGAATACAGCAAACTTAACAAACGTATTACCTCACTAAACGAGGAGCACGGTCTTGATGGTAATTATTCTTTTTACCTTTCTACGCCACCGAGCTTGTTTGAGCCCATCTCAAAAAATCTTTCTGACCAAGGGTTAACAAAAGGTTCCGGTACAGATAAAGGATTTAGACGTATCATTGTTGAGAAACCTTTTGGTTACAGTCTGGAAACTGCAAAAGAGCTTAACGCCGGGTTGCAGAAGTATTTTAAAGAAAAGCAGATTTACAGAATAGACCATTATCTAGGTAAAGAAACCGTACAAAACTTAATGGTCACCCGTTTTTCAAACTCTATTTTTGAACCGCTTTGGAACCGTAATTACATTCACCATGTAGAAATCACAAATGCTGAAACTGTAGGTGTAGAAAAGCGTGGAGGCTACTACGACAAGTCTGGAGCTTTACGTGATATGTTTCAAAGTCACTTGCTGCAGATTGTTTCTTTAATTGTAATGGAACCACCCATTAGTGCTGATGCTGACGAGATCCATAACGAAAAGGTAAAAGCGCTGAAGTCTATACGTAGAATGACCGATACGCAAACGCTTTTTGATCATACAATGAAAGGACAATATGTTGCTTCTAGCATTGATGGCAAACGCGTAAAAGGCTATCGTGAAGAAGAAGGAGTAGACCCTGATTCTAAAACCGAAACCTACGCAGCGATCAAATTCTTTGTTGATAACTGGCGTTGGAAGGATGTCCCGTTTTATGTGCGTACCGCTAAGCGCATGCCTACTAAGGTTACCGAAGTGGTAATTCATTTTAAAACGCCGCATCACCAAGTATTTAAAGAGCAGGACATCAATAATAAAGACAATAAACTGGTGATTCGTATTCAGCCGGATGAAGGTATTCTGATCAAGTTTGGTGTAAAAGTTCCGGGTCAAGGATTTAAAGTAGAGCGCGCGAATATGGACTTTTACTACAGCAGTCTTGCCGACAAAAATATTATGGATGCTTACGAGCGTTTATTGCTTGACGCGATGCAAGGAGATACAACCCTTTATGCGCGTGCTGATGAGGTTGAAGCGGCTTGGGCATTTGTTGATCCTATTCTAGAATATTGGGCAAATGATAAAGATGTACCAACCTACGGTTATCCTGCCGGAACCTGGGGCCCTAAGAATTCTGATGATTTGATCGAAGATAGCAATGGCTGGAGAAATCCGGGAGAGTTGCTTACCGATGAAACCGGATTCTGTATTATTTAAACTGAATTTTTAATTAAAATTATTCCAGAAATGGATTTACATATCAAAGAAACGAAGCAGCTTGTTGCTGAAGAATTTTCTGAATTTTTTAAAGAAAAATGTACCACCGGAGAAGATGTGCATATCGCACTTTCCGGCGGAAGCACTCCAAAGATTGTTTTTGACCATTTAGCCAAAGAATACGGTGCAGATATTGATTGGACCAAAGTGTTCCTGTATTGGGGAGACGAGCGTTGCGTGCCGCCTTTTGATGATGAGAGCAACTACAAAATGACGGTAGAACACCTGATTTCTAAAATTGATATTCCTGAAGAAAATATCTTTAGAATCAAAGGAGAAGACGATCCTGAAGAGGAAGCAAAGCGCTATTCAAAAGTGCTTGATGAGCAATTACCAAAGGCTAACGGTATTCCTTATTTTGATATCGTGATGTTAGGAATGGGAGATGATGGGCACACCGTTTCTATTTTTCCGTACAATATTGAATTATGGGATATGCCAGAGAATTGTCGTGTGGCTAAACACCCTGATTCTGGGCAAAAGCGCGTGACCTTTACCGGTAAGATCGTGAACAATGCTAAAACCATAGCGTTTTTAGTTACCGGAGCAGGAAAAGAAGAAAAGGTAACTGCGATTCATAAAAAGCACGATGGTTATAAAGAATTTCCTGCGAGTTTAGTAGCGCCTAAACAAGGCGAATTGCATTGGTTTTTAGATCAAGACGCTGCTGCAGGTCTATAATATCTAGCTAATGCAATAGCTTAAATTTTTGAGGGATTCCCAGGCTCAACGTGTATCAAAATAAAGTTGAGGTTGGGAATTTCTTCTTTTAAATAGTCTTGTAATCGATGGGCGATCTCGTGCCCTTTAGCCACCGAAATGCTTCCGTCTACAATGGCGTGCAAATCTAAGTGATAACTCATTCCGGCTTTGCGAATGAACGCTTTTTCGGTATCTAAAACTCCCGGAACTTCTAATGCTTTGATGCGTACCAATTCGATAATATCATCATAGCGATTTTCGTCCATAATTTCGCCTAAAGCAGGCCTGAAAATAAGATAGGCGTTATACAGAATAATCCCCGAAGCAAAGAGGGCTGCCCAATCGTCTGCAGTCTCAAAGCCTTCCCCAAAGATCAAAGCAACAGAAATCCCTATAAATGCCATTACCGAAGTGATCGCATCGCTACGGTGGTGCCAAGCGTCAGCTTTAAGTGAAGAACTATTGGTTTCCTTGCTGCGTTTTAGTACAATTCTAAAGGAGATTTCTTTCCAAATTATGATTACTGCCAGCACGATAAGTGTCCAGAGTTTTGGTGGTTTTTGAGGCGTTAGCAATAAAATATTTTGAACGCTCTCGTAAGCGATCACCGTTGCAGATGTCACCAAGAAAGCAACGACCATAAAGGTAATGAGCGGTTCAATTTTACCATGACCGTACGGGTGATTGTCGTCTGCAGGTCTTTCAGCATATTTTAAACCAAATAGTACCAGAAGTGAAGCAAAAATATCTGCGGTAGACTCAATGGCATCAGCGATCAAAGCATAAGAATTACCAAAGATCCCGGCCAAAGCTTTAGCGATCGCCAGCACCGTATTGCCAATGATACTGAAGTACGTAGCGCTTACTGCAGATTCTGTTTTACTCATAATTTAAATCTAAGGGGAGTGCAAAGTTCTGTTATTTAAATTGCCTATCCCGTTAAGATCTCAATTATTTATCTCTGAGTAAATCTGATTTGTCTGGTTCTTTAGTTGCTTTTTCAACCTTATCACTATCCTTGCGCGATTGCATTTCTACACGAGTACGCGGTAAACTATGCGGATAATTTTCTTGGATAAAAATGACCAATTTTTCTCTTACGTGTACACGTAGATCCCAGGCAGTAGGGGAGTCAATGGCGCTCATTAGGGCTCGGGTTTCTACCATTTCGTTGTTGGTATCAGTCACCTGAAGCACGTTAACTTCACCATCCCATAAGTCAGTATTCTTAAGAATTCTGGTGAGCTCTTCGCGAAGTGCATCAAAAGGCACGTTATAATCTGTATAGATAAAAACAGTACCTAAAATATCAGAAGAATTGCGCGTCCAGTTTTGAAAAGGTTGTTCGATAAAATAGGTGGTAGGCAGTACCAGACGGCGTTTGTCCCAGATTTTTACAACCACATAGGTAAGATATATTTCTTCTATACGTCCCCATTCTCCTTCGACGACCACGACATCATCTAGACGAATAGGCTGCGTAAACGCTATTTGAATCCCCGCCATCAAAGTACCTAGAGCTTTTTGTGCAGCGAAACCAATGATGATCCCTGCGATTCCGGCGGAAGTCAACATACTCACACCTATAGAGCGAATGCTATCAAAACTCATAAGGGCGATACTTACCGCAAAAAGAATGATCAAAAACATAAGCACACGTTCGAGTACGGTAAATTGCGTATAGACTTTACGCGCGTGAACATTGTCTGAAGCACTCATATCATATTTTAAAAGAATATTTCTTTTAAATGCTTTGAGAATGACGATTAAAATCCAAGTGATGCTTAAAATAAAGAGCAACGTACTTACATGACTCAAAAAGTTCTCCTCTATAAATTCTAAAATGCGATCGTTAGTTTTGATGATTTTAAGCACAAGCGCCAACATAAATAGCGCGAGCGGAAGTCTCATTTTTCCGGCGAAATTGACCGGTAGAATATTCTTAGGGCTTTTGCCCAATTTCTTTAGAAAATAGAAAATCAAGCCGAAAAAGACCATTCCTGCAAGAATGGTAATGAGCAAAAATTTTGAGGTTTGTGAGTCAAAATAGTCTAACATAAGCCCAGCGTTTTGTAGAATTTACTTTGAAGTTAAGCGGAAGCAGGACATATTTCCGTTAAGGATATTTAAAACTTTTGAGATCAGTCTACTATAACGATAGTAAATAGAAGAACTGCTATGCTCAACTAGCATTAATAAAAAAAGCGCTGTTTTTACACAGCGCTTCACACAAACAAATTTTAACCCAATGATTAACTCCCAGTATAACCAGGATTTTGAGTTAACTCTGCTTCTTTATTAAGTTGAATCTCGCGAAGAGGTATGGGGAACAACTCGTGAAATTCTTGCAGTCCTTCAATACGCATTGTTTGAGGTAACGGAATACCCTCATCCTGAATGTTAAGTCGCGTAGCACGCTCTACGAGCATTTTGGTTCGCATTAAGGTCATTCTTCGGTTTTCCTCAGCGAGCAATTCACGTACGCGCTCATCGAGTATAAAATCAAGGCTCATATCTCCTGCAGTTACCTGAGGAGCATTTGCGCGTGTTCTTAAAACATTAATAGTAGTTGCAGCACCACCCGGATTGTTCTGAGCCACTTGCGCTTCTGCCTTTAGTAAATAGGTTTCACCTAAACGCATAATCATGAAATCTTTCCACATCCCAAAACCAAATACATCTGCAGGATCAAAATGCCCCCATTTTAACGAATAAGGTTGAATTCTGGCAAGTGTATCAATCCCTTCATAAGGCACGAGTTCGCCATAAATATCAGAAAAATTAGGATCAGGATTATTGTATCTAAATCGCTTGTGGATGTTATGTTTAGAGTTACGCATGTCTCCTTCATCATATAGATCATAGATGACCCAGTTGTTAAGACGAATACGTGCAATTCCTCTACCACCTAACGAATCTGCCGGGATCATACCATTTACGTTATGGTAGCCAGCACCCCAAATACGACGTTGTTGAGGAGAACCACTTGAACCACCACGCACATCTGCAGGGTTCTCATTTTCTAAGACCCAAATAGCTTCAGTATTTCCTTGAGAACGACGCTGATTTCCTTTAAAGAACATATCAGAAAAAGGATCTCCTTCTTCACCTGCTTTCACTCCATAACGTTCTGTAACTAATTGAAAGGCATTGCTATTTATAATAATATCGGCTTGATCTTCAGCCAGATCAGGTTGTCCAGATCTTAGGTAGAACTCTGCCAATAATTGATGCGCCACATATTTATGCACGCGTGCTTCAAATTGAGGAGCGTTTGTGGGATCTGCAAGATTTGCGGTAGCGTATTGCAAATCTGTTTCAATCTGAGCATTTATTTCTTCCAGAGAATTCCGGGTGTAATCAAAACGAGCTTCAGTTACCGGCTCTGTAATAAGAGGAACTCCACCAAAAAGCGTTGCCAAATTATTATACGCATAAGCTCTAAAAAAGCGAGCTTCGGCATTAATAGCATCTTTTTCTTCTTGAGAAAGTTCTTCTGAAGTATTGGCCTCAATGCTGGCGATAATACTGTTAGTATTTTCAACCATATTGTACCAAAGCTCCCAGCTTTGATATGCTGCACTGTCATCTGTAGTTAATTGATTGTACTTGTAATACGGTACTTCAACTCCTTGCGGTGCTGTAGGCCATACGATATCTGTACCGGCTTGCCATACAGATAACCAACCTTGTTGCCCGCTTCGGGTATAAAAAGTACTCAGCATTTGATAAAGTCCCACGAGCTGGGCTTGATACCCCAATTCATCGTTAAGTGTTTCTGGAGTAAAGTCAGAACGAATTTCTTCTTCTAGAAAGTCATCACCGCAAGAACTAAATATGAAGATATTTAGGCTAAGCAGTATAAGTGTAAGTTTAGATATATTTTTCATAAAGTGTATCTTTTTTCGATTAGCCATTTTAAAACGAAACATTAAGTCCTATAGAGTATGTTCTCACAACTGGGTAGTTGTTAGTCCAATCTCCAGACCCTCTATACGATTGGCTACTTTCTGGATCCCAGCCTATCCAATCTGTCCAGGTATATAAATTTCTTCCGGCTACGTAGATCATTAAATTATCAAGGCCAAAACGCTCAATTTTTTCAATAGGAAATCTGTAGCTGAGACGCGCATCTTTTAATCTTACGTAACTTGCATCTCTAGGATAGCCGTAGCCCAAAGTATTACGATAAACAAGAGAAGGAAATTCATTGCTTTGATTTTCTGGTGTCCAGTATCCTACGTTAGAAGGGGTGTTACGTCTTGATAATTCATCCCCATAATTGATATCAGGGTTACCTTTTAAGACTCCTTGAACGGTCTGAATAAAGAACGATAAATCAAAGTTTTTGTAAGAGAAGGTATTTGTCAAACCGCCGGTCCATTTAGGCAGGCTTGAACCTAAATATACGCGATCGTTTTCTGGTTCAATCACTCCATCACCATTAATGTCTTCAAATTTTAAATCTCCTGGATTGGCATTAAAGCTACCTGTGTCTTCACCTTCTTGCCATACACCAACCATTTTGTAATCATAAATTGCACCTAGTGATTTACCAATAAACCATCTACTTGGGATGTCATCTTCGCCATCGCCATAAAGATCAAGAATCTCATTTTTATAAGTAGAAAAGTTGATGTTGCTCTCCCATCTAAAATCACCGGTGTCAATATTGGTACTGTTTATAGTAAATTCAAAACCTCTGTTTTCTACCGCACCTATATTTTCAATAATACTGGTAGTACCTGTCAGAGCCGGGATGCTTCGGTTAAGAAGAAGATCTTCGGTTTTTGATTTATAGACTTCAAACGATCCATTAATGCGGTTATTTAGTAAGCCAAAGTCAACACCAAGGTTTCCAGAAACCGTAGTTTCCCACTTTAAGTTTGGGTTACCTAAACCGGCGATGTAAGTCCCCGTATAGGACTGCCCGCCAAATGGATAAAGCAATGTACCTGCACGGGTTTGAGTTTGGTTAATTCCTACCCCACGGTTACCCGTTTCACCAATAGAAAATCTTAGCTTCAAGTTGTTGATGACATCAGCATTTTCCATAAATGCTTCCTTGTGAATATTCCACCCTAATGCTGCAGATGGAAATACACCATATTTACTGGTATTTGAACCAAAGGCTGAATACCCATCGCGACGTACTGTAAACGTAAGCAGATAACGACTGTCATAATTATAATTTAGTCGTCCCATTTGTGATAAGAGCGTAGATCTACTGCTATAAGTATCACCGGTGATATTTTCTGCTGCCGAAATATTATTGTACGATAACTGGTCGTTTACAAAACCGGTACCTGTAAGAGACTCTTGGAAAAACTCATTGGCTTGCGCACTATATAAAGCGGTTAAATCAAAATTATGTTTCCCGAAGCTCTTAGAGTATTTTAGGATATTTTCAATAATCCATACTTTTTCTTCATCACCGCCTACATTTGCTGTACCTCTGTTATTATTTGCAGCACGACCGGTATAGTTGCGATATAAATACGGATTAAACGTGTACGAAGCGTTAATTCTATAGCTTAAACCTTCGGCAAATGCCGGAGTAACTTCAGCAAAAACATTACCTGATAAAGTACGCTCGCGCTGTACGCGGTCTGTAGTTAGACCCAACAACGGATTTTCATAAAGCAACTCTGGCAACATTGGGTTGATAATGAGTTCGCCGTTCTCATCATAAGGAACAGAGTAGGGGCTCATAGCGGTTGCCAGAAGTAAATTTGCGCGACCACCGTCAAAATTATTATTAGCAAAAAATGCATTAAGACCTACCTTTAAATAATCGGTGAGTTGAACGTCTATATTAGAACGCAGGGTGAATTTTTGATAATCATAACCTTCAATAACCCCTTTTTGATCCAAATAACTTCCGGATACAAAATATTTGGTTTTCTCGCTTCCACCGCGAATACTTAAGTTATGCTCCTGAATAACACCGCTGCGGGTCGCAATATCAAACCAATCTGTAGTGATCCCGGCATTGTAATTGTCGATTTCAGACTGATTTTCAAGAATACGATCTTGTTCTGCTCCAGGATTATTTTGGCTGAAAAAATCTGCGTATTTCTGCACATAAGCATCTGGACCTAAGGGTTCAAGCACATTTGCAAATTCTTCAATTGCGCCATACGTGCTGTAATTGATCACAGGATCACCGCTGGTTCCTCTTTTAGTTTGAATAAGGATAACTCCGTTAGACCCACGTGTACCGTAAATTGCAACCGCAGAAGCATCTTTTAGAATTTGAATAGACTGAATATCTCTAGTGTTGATATCGTTTAAAGTACCTGTAAATGGAACACCATCTAAAACAATAAATGGACTCGTACTTCCTGTGATTGAATTGATACCGCGCACTTGAATAGATCCGGTTGAACCTGGCACCGAAGAACCTTGACTTATATTTAGTCCAGCAGTAGTACCTTGAATAGCTTGGGTTACGTTAGTCACCGGTAGGTTTTCTAAACGTTCTTCAGGAACCGAAGCCACGGAGCCCGTTACATCAGACTTCTTTTGACTACCATACCCAACGACAACGATTTCGTCTAAAACCCCAAGATCTTCTTGTAACTGGGCATTAATCGTAGATTGACCGTCTACTGGAATATCAATCGTTTTCATTCCTACATAAGAAAAAGAGAGCACAGCGTCTGCAGCAACTTCAAGTTCGTAGTTTCCGTCAAAATCAGTTGTGGTACCGTTAGAAGTACCTTTTACAACAACCGTAACTCCGGGAAGTGGCATACCATCTGCCGCTGTGGTAACTGTACCGGAAACAGTCTGTTGCGGTTGCGATATCGTTGTAGCTTTAACATCAAAAGAAAAGCATAACAACAACATTACAAGACTGCAAATCGCAATTGATTTTAATTGTAACATGTTTTGTTTCATAGAATAAGTATTAGTTGAACATCTAGCTTAATGTGTTTAATTGTTTATAAGCGTTTAATCAGAGTTCAATGTTCTATAAAATGCGTTTTGTATATCGGGGGCTTATCAATTAATAATAGGGGGGTGATGGTGCAGGATAGGTATAATGGGGACTTTTGGCCCTAATGCTATGCATTTGAAATGCATAATTCATCAAAATAATCTTTAAGAATTTGCTATTTTAAACCTAATTTTTTTGTTATAAATAAACTTTTAAAGTCGTTTTGATGAGGAATAAAAAACTGAAAATTTAAATTTTCGCATTATAAATGTATTAAACACATTTATTTTTATTTTATTTGTAAAGCCGATTCTAGAATTTTTGAAAATTGGCTTGAATTTGGTTTCAGAACTTTCTGAGACTTATACAAACACTCTAAATTTTATAACATGTTTAAATTTCGATTGGTCTTTATCCTCGCGCTGCTTGTTTCATCTCAAGTCTTTTATTCTTGCGATACTACAAAGACTGCCGACGATTACACCGCGTATCTTTTTGTTTACTTCACTGGTAATAGGGCTGGGGAAGAAGCCGTGCATTATGCTTTAAGTAGAAATGGCTTTGATTATTACGCCCTAAATGATGACAAACCTATTGTGAGTACAGACAGTATAAGTACTACCGGTGGTGTTCGCGATCCGCATATTTTAAGAGGAGAGGATGGAAATTTCTATATGGTTTTAACCGATTTGAAAACCGATAACGGCTGGAGCAATACCGAAATTATTTTGGCAAAATCTACAGATCTATTAAACTGGGAAACGTCGCAAATCAATCTTGCTGAAGAATTTTCTGAGTTTAGTGATATTAGCAGAGCTTGGGCTCCGCAGACCATTTACGATGCAGAAGCAGGTAAGTATATGGTGTATTTCTCTATGTTACAACCGGGCGGATATGATATCATTTATTACGCTTACGCTAATGAAGATTTTACAGCGTTAGAGAGCACTCCCAAACAACTTTTTTACAGTCCGGATGAGAAATCCTGTATCGATGCAGACATCATTAAAAAGGACGACAAATACTATATGTTTTATAAAACAGAAGGAACCGCCACCAAAGGAATTCGTGTGGCTGTTTCAGACAGTTTAACATCTGGTTATGTGCCTGAAGAGGGCTATAAAGATCAAACTGATCGTGCAGTAGAAGGTTCTTCAGTATTTAAAATGATTGATAGTGATAAGTATATTTTGATGTATGACATGTACGTTGATGGGAAATATCAATTTGCTGAGTCAACCGATTTATTAAACTTTAAAGCTTTGGGCGCAGATAAGGTTTCTATGAATTTTCACCCGCGTCACGGTACGATCATTCCGGTGACAGAAGCCGAAGCAACGCAGTTACTAAAAGCTTTTCCATCAGAAAATTTACCGCTTATCGTAGGTTCAAAATCGGGTGCTGTACGCACTCAGAATATCGTAACCAACGCAGAGAATGCTTCGGTATATTTACCGGTTTATACAGATAGTAGCGTAGCAGCTCTTGATCCGCAATTGATCACTTTTCCGGGAGTTAAATTGGTAGATTCCGGAGCTAAAGATTTCTCTAGTGCAGCACAGTCGTATACGCTTGAATTACCTGACGGAACCCAAAAAACCTATTCGGTAGAAGCAGCAGTAGCGAATAATCCGGTTCTTGATGGGTACTATGCTGATCCCGAAATCATTTATTCTTCTAAAGATCAAAAGTTTTATTTATATCCTACCAGCGATGGTTTTGATGGATGGAGCGGAACCTATTTTAAGACCTTTTCTTCAAAAGATCTGGTGCATTGGGAAGACGAAGGTGTCATTGTAGATTTACTTGAGGATGTTTCTTGGGCTAACCGTAACGCTTGGGCGCCTTGCATTGCTGAAAAAGAGATTGATGGGGAGTTGAAATACTTCTACTATTTTTCTGCTGCACAGAACATAGGTCTTGCTACAGCAGATGACCCGGCCGGCCCATTTACAGATTCTGGAAAAGCTTTTGTAGGGGAGAAGCCCGAGGCGATAAAACGCGGTGGCGGTCAAATCATTGATCCTGATGTTTTTGTAGATCCAAACGATGGAAAAGCTTATTTTTATTGGGGTAACGGCTATATGGCTGGTGCAGAACTCAATGACGATATGATGTCTTACAAAGAAGAAACACTAAAAGAAATGACTCCTGACGGCACTTTTAGAGAGGGGACCGAAGTGTTTTTTAGAAAAGGTAAATACTACTTCCTGTGGTCTGAAGACGATACCCGAAGCCCCAATTATCGTGTGCGTTATGCGACGGGAGAAACTCCGTTAGGACCTCTAAATATTCCGGAGGAGAATTTGGTAATTAAAAAAGATGAGGAAAACGAAATTTATGGAACCGGTCATAATTCGGTGATCAATGTTCCGGGTACAGATGACTGGTATATTGTGTACCATCGCTTTACACGCCCACGTGGAATCGCAATGGGTGGTCCGGCTGGCTTTCACAGAGAAGTTTGTATAGATAAACTGACTTTTGCTGAAGATGGTTCGATACTTGAAGTTACGCCTACCGTAGAAGGAATTAATCCCGTGACGATCCCTGCGCAGTAATAACTTTGATAATTTAAAATGTAAAAGCGCTCTGTTCAATACAGAGCGCTTTTTTTTATAGTGTTATGCTTTAGTTCGGTTTAAAGGCAGAGGGAGTCTTCCCAAATCGTTCTTTAAAGATTTTTCTAAAATACTTGGCATCACCAAAACCTACTTCGTACGCTGCCTGTGAAATGGTAAATTGTTCTTTTTCGATGAGTTGCGCAGCTTTGTCCAGTTTGATATTTCGAATATATTCGTTGATGTTTTTGCCGGTGATTGCTTTGATTTTTCGGTAAAGAGAGGAGCGGCTCATACCTATTTCTTGCGCTACAACTTCAACAGTTTTAATGCCTTGTTGCATTTGCCCCTCAACTATCTGGTGGAATTCTACTAAAAATTTCTTCTCAACATCAAGCAGTCGTTTTTGATCATCATCTACAGTTTCTAGCGTATTTTCATTTTCAGAATATGCTTTTAAAAGCCGCTTGCGTGAATCTATTAGATTTTCTATTCTGGCTTTCAATAGCTGTAAGTTAAAAGGTTTTAAAATATAATCGTCAGCACCTTCAGTATATCCTGTTGCGATCATCTCAGTATTGCTTTTAGCCGAAAGTAAAATGATAGGAATATGCGAGGTTTCTTTTCTGTTCTTAATATAATTACACAGATCTATTCCATTTTTTATGGGCATCATAACGTCGCTAATAATTAAATCAGGAACGTGTTTGCAAGCTTGCGCAATACCTTCTTCACCATTTTCAGCTTGAATCAGATCATAATTTTGAGAAAGCGAGGTGTCTAGAAAGTCTAATATATCCGGATTGTCATCAATTAATAAAATGAGTGCGCGCTGACTTTCTGGTTTAATGCGCATAGCTTGTGTGGCCTGCGTTTCAATACCATTCTCGGTGGCACTTTGAATAGATGCTTCAATGAATTTTTTGTTTTCAGAAGCGTGTTTACCTTCTTCGAGATAGGCGTCTACTAAACTATCATCTTTAGGTAGTTTGAGGGTAAATGTACTTCCTGAGCCTAATTTACTTGCTACGGCTAAGGTGCCGTTATGCAGTAAAGCAAACCTTCGGCTGAGTGCCAGCCCAATTCCGCTTCCGTCTTTTTTTAAAGTGGTATTGGCTTGATAGTACCACTCAAAGATGTGCTCGAGATCTTGCGTATTAATACCGCTTCCGTGATCAATAACTTTTAAAAACACCGCTTCTTCATCTTGAGAAAGTTCAATATTGATCGTGCTGTTTTCGGGACTATAATTGATAGCATTACTGATCAGATTGTTCACAATCACCTGAATTTTCTCCAGATCACAGTAGATATAAATAGGTGTTTGTGACATTTGAATCACCAGGTCTAAATTTTTCTTTTTTAGCAGCGGTTCATAGACCCCAAGCCAATTAGACAAATTTTTAGTTAGGTTATAATTGTTTAAGGTCAATTGACTGAGTCCTTCTTCACTTTTTCTGAATTCTAGAAGTTTGTTGATAAACTGATGTAGATTATGCGCATTACGCTTAATCAGTTTGAGACTTTTACGATGTTGTTTGTGAACAATTTCATCAAGTAGATTTTCTAAGGGCGCGAGAATAAGGGTCAGGGGAGTTTTTAATTCGTGACTGAAACCCGTGTAAAACCGTACCCGCTCTTCATTCAATTCGTGTTCTAATCTGCGTTGTTTCTGCTCAAAGTGCAATGAGTTTTTGAGGTAAACGCGTTCTGAATAATATCTCAATCCGCTGTAAATTAAAATGATTAACGTGACGATATAGAAGAGATAAGCAGGCCAGGTTTGCCAAAACGGAGGTAAAATAGTTAAAGCTAACTCTTTATACAAAGGAGTTGAAGCGAGTGTTTCGGCTTTAATTTTTAGCGTATAATAACCCGGAGAAATATTACTGAAGTTGATGCGGTTGCTGTTTTTGAGATCGATCCAGTGGTCGTTGTAACCTTCTAAAATATACGAGTATTGGGTATTGTTAGCGATCGGAAAATCTAAACTTGTGAAATCTATAGAGAAGACCGTATTTTCTGCGTTTAATTGTATCGACTCTTGAAAAGGCATTGCCTGATTGAGTATGGCCTTTTTATTCGTGGGTTCTATTGCAACCGATTCATTAAAAACGAGTAAGTCTTTAATAACTAAGGCTTCAGAAGTTGTGTAGTTTTTTAAATTTTCAGGGCGAAATTGATTCAGACCTTTATTACTCCCAAAATAAAGCGCTCCGTTTTCAGCCTTGAGCGCAGCACCGGGATTATACTCACTTTTATGAATATTATTAAAGCGGGTTAGATTTTCTATTTTATGACTGATGGGATCGTATTTACTTATTCCCTTAAAAGTTCCCAACCAAATAGAGTTGCTATCGTGCGCAATGATGCTGTTGATGGTATTATTGCTCAACCCATCATCTTCTCTAAGATTGAGCGCTTTTTTTGATTCCGGATTAAAATGGACAAGGCCTCCATGCTTAGTACCGGCGATGATCGCATCATCTTCTGTGATCACAATACTAAATACCACATTGGTTGTTAACCCCTCAAGATTTTCTGAATTATAATGTGTGCTATGTTCATTTTCTAAATTAAAATGAATGATCCCATTGCCATAGGTTGCCAACCACAGATTGCCTTGACTATCCTCAGCGATATCGCGTACATCAACCTTTCCCAGTTCAGCAATGTATTTGAAGTTGTCCTGCGCGTTGTCATATAGAAATAGTCCGCCTCTGTTTGTACCTACCCAAATATGTTCATTTTTAGCCTGGTATAATACGCGAACATCATTCCCATCTTTTTGTTCTCCTTGTAGATAATGCTGCCATTGTTTAGTGGTCTTGTTAAACTTGCTTAAACCACCCAGGTAGGTGCCAATCCATAATTGATTGTTAGTGTCCTGTAATAAACTTAAAACGTGGTTACTTTTTAGAGCGTTGGCTTCGTTAAAAATAGCATACGTATAAGTATTGTTTTTAGGATCATATTGATCCACACCGCCGCCGTCTGTACCTATAAACAATTTTCCGGAAGCATCTTCTGCAATAGCATTAATGCGGTTGTGCGTTATGCGTTCGGTTCCATTTAAACTGTTTGTGATCAATTTCACCGGCTCGCCCCGGGGATTCACATAATTTATACCGGCATAAGTGCCCAGCCACATATTCCCACTTCGATCTTTTTTAATCGAAAAAACGGTAGCATTAAACACACTGGTACCATCATCTTTCGGTAAATAATTGGTTATGCTAAGATCATTGAAACCTTTTAGTGACTTAGATTTACTTATGATCTTAAGTCCTTCGTCGTAAGTACCTACCCAGATTCTTCCATAGGCATCCTCCTCAAAACTTGTAATGTCGCTTCCTGCTAAACCTTCTATAATTGTTGGGGCAAGAGCAGTTGTTTGAGTTAGTATTTTGATTCCTTCATTCGTGCCTAACCACAAGTGATCATCGCGATCCATAAAAAGTGCATTTACCCTAAAGTTCGTACGACCATGTATTGGTATTCGAGCAACTTCCTGAGTTTTTAGGTTTATTTTGTTCAAGCCGTCGTGACGCGTACCTACCCATAGGATTGAATCATTTTGCACGTGAAGTGAAATGATCTCATTTGAGGACAAGGAGCGTAAATTTTGAGCTTCGTGTTTAAATACTTTTTGTTGACTTTGATCTTTAAAAACGCGGATGCCAATTCCAAAATCTCCGGCGTAAATCGTTCCTGATTTTGTGAATGCAAATGAATTCACACTGTTAGAAAGAATGGTGTTTGCAGCGTTATAATGCTCAAATGAATTGGTTTTTAAGTTAAAAAGATCAAAACCACCATCACTACCTACAAGAAGATTTCCTGTATTGGTGTGATGTACAATATTCTGAAGATAATTGTTTGCAAGCGCCGAATTTTCTTTTCTAAAAACCGTAAAATCATTACCGTCATATCTGTTGATACCATCGGCGGTGCCAATCCAAATAAAGCCAAGCGTATCTTGTTCTATTACACGCACGAGATTGTTAGAAAGCCCATCTTCGGTATCGAGCTTATAAAAGGTAAGTTGTCTGTCGTGATTATCATTTTGGCCAATGCATACCTGTGTAAGGAGGAGTATAAATAGGCTTATTTTCGTAAACATAAAACTTGAGATTACGTTATTCTTGAGATCAGCCACCGGCTAGTCTTGCTTTGTATTCCAGTGTTTATAGCGGTTTGAACAGTTAACCCCCTATAAAAAATCATTTCCTACCCTTTAATAGCCAAAAGGTTTTAAGAAAATTGTACAATGACTTTAAAACTATTTCGATTTCGTAAAAAATAATTTTGAGTAATCAAAATCAGTATTTAGATAATATACTATAATTCACGTTTTCTTAAAGAAACTATCTTGGGGAAACAAGTATAGTCAAAATTTATAAATGTTTTCGATACATTTATAAGCCAATATATGAAAAAACAAAGATTTTTAATTGTTCTAGTTATAGCAAGTGCGCTTGCCCTCAACAGCTGTAATGCTTTAAAACCTAGTACAACTTTACAAGAAAAGGAAATTGGTCTTGGCTGGTCTGCAAATTCCGTAAACACGGTAATTTTTAGACAGAACGCGGTTACCACATTTAATACCACTCAGTTTACCGCTTATTACGATAAGGATGCGCACGTAGTTTTGGCCAAGCGTAGCCTGCCTGATGGAGATTGGGAACTCAATAAAACCGAATATACCGGTAAAACTACAGATGCGCACAATGCAATTAGTCTGGCGGTAGATGGTGAAGGCTATCTGCACGTAAGCTGGGATCATCACGACAACCCGTTGCGGTATGCAAAAAGTGTAGCCCCACTGAGTCTTGAGTTAGGCGAAAAGCAAGAAATGACAGGTATTGAAGAAGAAAAAGTTTCTTACCCGCAATTTTATAATCTTCCTGATGGGGATGTACTGTTTATGTATCGGTCTGGGCAGTCGGGTAGAGGCACTTTGATTTTAAACCGATATGACACAGCAGATAAAACGTGGCGACAGCTGCACAATAATTTAATCGATGGGGAAGAGCTGCGCAATGCCTATTGGCAAGCTTATGTAGATGTTCAAGGTACGGTGCATCTTTCTTGGGTATGGCGCGAGACTTGGGACGTAAGCACCAATCACGACATCGCTTATGCGCGATCTCTTGACGGAGGAGAAACTTGGGAGCTTTCAACAGGTAAAATCTATAACGGACCTATAACTGAAAGCACTGCTGAATATGCCTATAGGATTCCGCAAAACAGCAGTTTGATCAATCAGACTTCGATGACTACTGATAAAGCAGGAAATCCCTTTATTGCCAATTACTGGAATGAAGAAGGAAAAACGCAATACCAAGTCGTTTATCTAGAAGATGGAATCTGGAAAAAGGAGAATACGGCATTCCGTAACTCTGGTTTCGAGCTTGGTGGTGGCGGTACTAAGAAAATACCGATCTCTCGCCCCGAACTTTTTATCTATGAGAATCAAGGTAAGAAGATTTTGGGTCTAATTTTTAGAGATGATCTTCGAGGAAGTAAAATTTCTTTGGCCTTCAAAGATCTTAAAGCCGATTCTATATGGCAGGTAAAAGACCTTTCTGATGAAAACATTGGAGATTGGGAACCCAATTTTGACAAAGAATTATACAAGCACACCAAAGCGCTTCACCTCTTTAAACAAAAAGTTACTCAGATAGATGGAGAAGGCCTCTCTAAAGCGCCTGCAACTCCCGTTTCCATATTAGAAATTAATTTACAAAATATACTCACTAACCCTAAATAAGCCCAATACGCGTTTCAATGAAAAAAACAGTTTTAAGTTTACTAAGCATACTATGTTTGTGGGGAGCTACCGCCCAGCAAGCACAAAATGAATGGGAGAATCCCGAGATTATAGACCGCAATAAAGAAGAAGGCCGAAGCGCTTTTGTGCTTTATGAGTCTACGCAAAAAGCAAAAACACGCGAAGCCACAGCATCGCAACTTTACAAAAGTCTCAACGGTACGTGGAAGTTTGATATTGTAAAAACTCCGGCTGAGCGTCCTACAGATTTCTATGAGGTAGATCTTGATGATAGTGCGTGGAGCAACATTCAAGTACCGTCAAACTGGGAGACCGAAGGTTTTGACATTCCTATTTACACCAATGTAAGCTATCCGTTTCCTAAGAATCCGCCATTTATTGACGATGCTTACAATCCTGTCGGCAGTTATCGTACTACATTCAGTGTTCCTGAAAACTGGGAGGATAAAGAAGTTTTATTGAGTTTCGGATCTATTTCGGGATATGCCCGCATTTTTGTGAATGGCGAAGAAGTGGGGATGACCAAAGCTTCTAAAACTCCTGCAGAATTCAATATCACCGAATTTTTAGAGGAGGGTAAAAACCTTCTTGCGGTGCAGGTGTTTCGCTGGCATGATGGTAGTTACCTTGAAGATCAGGATTTCTGGCGTTTAAGCGGAATTGAGCGCGATGTATTCCTTCAAGCGATGCCAAAAACGACGATTTGGGATTATAAGGTCGTTAGTGATTTGACTTCAGATTATAAATCAGGCAAATTTTCAGCGGAAGTTGATCTGCGCACTTTTGAAAAAAGTAAGATCAAAAAAGCACGCGTAGAAGTAGCGCTTTTTGATGCGGAAGACAATTTGGTTTTTGCCGAGAAAAAAGAAGTTCCTAAAGATAGAGGTACACTTTCTTTTGAAAAATCATTGCCAAATATTCAATTATGGAGCGGAGAAACTCCAACTCTGTATACCTATACACTTGCAATAGAAGATAAAAAGGGTAATCCGCTTGCGGCTACTTCAGGCCGCACCGGCTTTAGAAAAGTCGAACTCAAAAACGCGCAACTTCTCGTAAACGGAAAAGCGGTAACGGTACACGGAGTAAACCTTCACGAGCATCACCCTGATAAAGGCCACGTTCCAGATCTCGAAATCACGCGCAAAGATTTTGAGTTGATGGCACGCAATAATATCAATGCGGTGCGTATGAGTCATTATCCTCACGGCCAACAGGTTTATGATCTGGCTGATGAGTTTGGTTTTTACATCGTGGATGAAGCGAATATTGAAACGCACGCAATGGGTGCTGAGTGGCAAGGAAATTTTGATAAATCAAAACATCCGGCGTATTCAGAAGAATGGGCTGCGGCGCATCTAGACCGCATAAAAAGAATGTATGAGATGGATAAAAACCATATTTCGATCATTTTATGGTCTATGGGTAATGAGTGTGGTAATGGTCCTGTTTTTTATGACGCGTACGAATGGTTGAAGGAAACTGACCCAACCCGTTTGGTAACTTTTGAACAAGCAGGTCAAAACCGAAATACAGACGTGGTTGCACCTATGTATCCGGGAATAAAACATATGAAAGAATATGCGGCACGTACCGATGTGACTCGCCCTTTCATCATGTGCGAGTATTCTCACGCAATGGGAAACAGTAGCGGAAACTTTAGAGAATATTGGGACATTATTGATAGCAGTCCGCATATGCAAGGTGGATTTATCTGGGATTGGGTAGATCAAGGACTACGTGCCGAGACTGAGGATGGTCGCGAGTTTTGGGCCTATGGTGGAGATCTTGGCGGTGAAGATCTGCAGAATGATGAGAACTTCAATGCAAACGGACTCATTACAGCAGATCGTGAAGCGCATCCTTCTTTAGCCGAAGTAAAAAAGGTATATCAAAACATTGATTTTACTTTAGCCGGATCAAATTTAAGAGTGGAAAATAAATACAACTATACCAATCTGGAGGCATTCGATTTTAAATGGGAGCTTCTAGAAAATGGCAATGTGGTTAAAACAGGAACTTTTGATGCCGCTGTTGCGCCCAATTCGTATAAGTTGATCAATTTAAACCTTCCGCAAACTGCTGATGCTGAATATCTCTTGAATGTTTATGCAACTACAAAAGCTGCTACAGCTTTAGTTCCGGCCGGTTTTGAGTTGGCTAAAGAACAATTCAAACTAGGAGAAACCGATTATTTTGCTGAAGAAACAATTTCATCAACCGAGACTCCACTTAGTTTTAAGAAAGATGGAGACCAACTCCGTTTTACTGCTTCTGAGGTTTCGGGTGTATTTGATCTGAAAAAAGGAAAATTAAGCAAATACCAGTTGGCAGACGGTTCTGCGGTGATCGCTCAATTTCCGCAGCCGTATTTCTGGCGTGCGCCAACGGATAACGATTTTGGGAACGGAATGCCAGGTCGTTTAAAAGCTTGGAAAGACGCCACCGCAAATGCTGTGGTGACCAAAAGCCAAGTAGGCGTGCAGACTAAAGAAGGACTACCTGTTTTAGTAACTTATCAACTTCCGGAAATTGATGCAGTCTATACCGTCGAATATTTCATCGAAAATTCGGGTGACATAAAAGTTACCGCTTCGATCAAAATTAATGATGAAAAAACTCCTGAAATTCCACGTTTTGGAATGCGTATGGTTTTAAACGAAGACTACGATCAATTGCAATATTACGGTCGCGGACCTTGGGAAAATTATTCAGATCGAAAAGAGTCTGCCTTCTTGGGAGTGTATCAAGACGATGTGAAAAATCAATTTACGTGGACGTACATTCGTCCGCAAGAATCAGGTTACCATACAGATACGCGTTGGTTAAGCCTTTCTGACGGAAACGGCAACGGTTTAAAAGTTACCGGAGCACAACCTTTAGGTTTTAGTGCGTTGCATATTTCAACCGAAGATCTTGATCCCGGAGCGACCAAAGATCAGAAGCACCCTACAGATTTAACCGTTGAAGATGAGGTTTATCTGCATATTGATTTAAAACAACGCGGCTTAGGAGGTCTCAACAGTTGGGGACAATACCCTTTTGAACAGTATCGCCTGGAAGATCAAGAATATACGTATAGCTACACTTTATCTCTTTTAAACAACTAAAAGCATGCAGAAATTTAGAATAGCAAGTTTAGTAAGTCTTTTTTTTATACTCACTGGTCAAACTGCGTGGTGCCAGCTTCCGGTAAAAGTTAGTAGCCCTGACAAACATATTGGCGTTGAAGTAGGGCTACAAGATGAAAAGCCTGTATATTCCATTCATGTAGATGATGTGCTCTTTATGGAAGATTCCCCTTTAGGGTTAAAAACTTCGATAGGTGATTTTTCTGAAGGCTTGTCGTATGCGGCACAGGGTTCTTCAGCAATAAAGGAAGCGTACGATCTTAAAAAGGCTAAAGTAAGTCACGTAGAATATCATGCGAATGAGCTGATTGTAAAGTTCGTAAATGCAAACGAAGATACTTTGGCGGTTCAATTTAGAGTGAGCAATAGTGATGTGGCTTTTGCTTACAAACTCACCGCAAAGGAGCGCAATACTAAAGTCAAAATCTTAGAAGAAGCAACTGGTTTCAATTTACCTGATGATGCTACTTCTTTTATCACTCCTCAAGCTTTACCTATGACAGGCTGGGAGCAAACCAAACCTTCGTATGAGGAAGAATATACCTTTGATGAAGCTTTGGGAACTCAATCTCAGTATGGTGTGGGCTATACTTTTCCGGCTTTATTTAAAAATGCTGAAAAGGGATGGATTCTCATTTCAGAAACCAATGTAGATGGAAGCTATCCCGGGGCACGCTTAGGAGAATCAGATAAAAACGGATTGTTTCCGATAGCGTTTCCTCAAGAAGGAGAAAATAATGGTTTAGGAGATGCTTTTGCCGCTATGGCGATGCCGGCACAAACGCCTTGGCGAACGATTACTCTGGGAAAAACTTTAAAACCTATTGTAGAAACAACTGCTTCGTTTGATCTGGTAGAACAACGCTATGAGGCTTCGCAAGATTATACAATGGGAAGAGCGACGTGGAGTTGGATTGTATGGCAAGATAACAGCATCAATTATGAAGATCAGGTAAAATTCATTGATCTGGCTGAAGCTTTAAATTTTGAATATGTGCTTATTGACAATTGGTGGGATGCTAATATTGGCCGCGAGAAGATGGAAGAATTAGTGGCTTATGCCAATTCAAAAAATGTGGATGTGGTGCTTTGGTACAACTCCAATGGATTTTGGAACAATGCTCCACAAACGCCGCAAGACTTTATGAACACCGCCTACAAGCGCCAGCAAGAGATGGCGTGGTTACAAGAAATAGGCGTAAAAGGTCTGAAGATCGATTTTTTTGGCGGAGACAAACAGATGACAATGCAGCTGTATGAAGATATTTTAAATGATGGTAACGATTATGGTTTAGCAATTACTTTTCACGGCTGTACGCTTCCCCGAGGCTGGGAAAAAATGTATCCCAACTATGTCACTTCAGAAGCGGTTAGAGCTTCAGAAAATTTGATTTTTACGCAGTATGCGCTAGACAAACACGCGTATTACAGCACGATTTTACCCTTTACACGTAACCCTGTGGGAGCGATGGACTTTGCACCGGTGTTTTTAAATAAGCGCTTAAGCAAAGATCAAAAAGGAGGAACTGTGCGTAAAACTACGGATGCTTTTGAACTGGCTACAGCCGTACTTTATTTTTCACCTATTCAGCATTTTGGCTTAACGCCAAACAACCTTGACGAGCAGCCAGAATTTGTTTTAGACTTTTTAAGAGCGGTCCCCACCGTATGGGACGAGACGGTTTATGTTGGCGGCGAACCCGGTGATTATGTTGCAATTGCCCGAAGAAAGGGAGATACATGGTATCTGGCAGTCACTAATGGTGAGCAAGAAAAGAAGACACTTGAACTAGACTTACCGATGTTTAAAAATGCTGAAGCAACGTTTATCTATGATGCAAAAGATAAAACCGCAGCTCAAAAAACAGTGAAGGTCAAATCAAGCGGAAAATTGAAAATTGATGTCCTTGGTGAAGGCGGCGCATTATTGATCTCAAAATAAAATGAAGCTATCCATCCTACATACCGCTAGATTAACAAGAGTACTGTTTACGTTAGTGTCAATTGTTTTAGTCAGCAGCTGTAAATCTTCGTCAGAAAAGTCAACCGAAGATTCTATTCAGGCTCCCAGGGGTTATGAGTTGATCTGGCACGATGAATTCGATTCTGGTGATAAGCCAAATGCGGCTTCTTGGAGTTATGAAGAAGGATTTGTCCGCAATGAAGAATTACAATGGTATCAGAAGGATAATGCTTCGGTAGCGCAGGGTAATTTAGTCATTACTGGAAGAAAGGAAAAAATCCCTAATCCAAATTTTAAGGCAGATGCTACGAACTGGAAACAGAACCGCCAGCAGGCCGAATATACTTCGTCAAGTATCAATACTCGAGGAAAATTTCAGTTTAAATATGGAATTCTAGAAGTGCGTGCAAAAATTGATACGGCAAGCGGAATGTGGCCGGCGATCTGGACTTTGGGTGTCGAAAAAGGTTGGCCTTCTAATGGAGAGATCGATGTGATGGAATTCTATCAAATAGGCGGTAAGCCTCATATTTTAGCAAATGCCGCGTGGGGGCCTGATTGGAGAAATGTATCGTGGGATAGTGCTAAAATTCCCTTTTCTGAATTTATAGCGAAAGACCCGCAATGGGCTGAAAAATTCCATATCTGGAAAATGGATTGGACATCTGAGTTTATCAAACTCTATCTCGATGATGAATTACTAAACGAAATTGATTTAGCAGATGCTATTAATCCTGATGGATCTAACGGTTTTCAGCAGCCTCATTATATTTTGCTCAATCTCGCGATTGGTTCTAACGGCGGAGATCCTTCAAAAACCGAATTCCCAAAAGAATACCTGGTAGATTATGTTCGGGTTTATCAGAAAACAGATCAAAACCAATAATCAACATCTAAAATGGTAAAATTTAAAGGCTTATTTATCTTTAGTTTTATAGCAGTTAATCTATTCAGCTTTAAAATTCTTGCTCAAAAGGAGGAAAGAGAGTATATGGTTGAGACGCTGCTTAAAATAGCCGACCCTGTTTTAACTAATCTTGCTGAAGAAAAGCTAAAAAAGAATATGCCGGTAGAGCGTTCTCCTGGTGCTTGGGATGATCGTACTCACGTGACGTATTTGGAGGCTTTTGGCAGATTATACTCAGGGATGGCTCCTTGGTTAGAATTAGGCCCAGATGATACTTCGGAGGGAAAATTGCGTAAAAAATATATCGATTTAGTAATTCGCTGTTTAGATAATGCAACCAACCCGGAATCAGATGATTTCATGAACTTTAATAAAGATGCTCAACCACTTGTTGATGCCGCATTTTTAGCACAAGGACTATTACGATCTCCTACCCAGATTTGGGAAAAATTAGATAGAGAGGTTCAGGAGCGTATAATTGAAGCTTTAAAGTCTACCCGGGTAATAAAGCCATATTACAGCAATTGGCTTTTATTTTCGGGAATGGTTGAAGCTGCACTAGAGAAATTTGATAATAGCGGAGATCTACTACGAATAGAGTATGGTTTAAATAAACATAGAGAATGGTATCTAGGTGATGGTATGTATGGCGATGGACCAGAGTTTCACTGGGATTATTATAACAGTTTTGTAATTCAGCCTTTTTTACTTGATATCTATCAAACTCTTCAAGAAACAGATAATGGTCGTAAGAAGGATTTTGACAACGTAAAATATAGAGCACAACGTTATGCTTCAATACAAGAACGTCTCATAGGTCCGGAAGGTACTTATCCTCCTATTGGCCGGTCTTTGGCATATCGTTTTGGTGCTTTTCAGTTATTGTCTCATATCGCGCTTAGGCAAGAATTACCAGAAGAAGTAGAGCCTGCTCAAGTGCGCGAAGCTTTATACGTGATGATAAAAAGACAAATTGAGGCACCTGGAACTTTCGATGACAACGGATGGCTTAAAGTAGGTTTATTTGGAGCTCAAAATAATATAGGAGAAGGTTATATCTCCACCGGAAGTCTTTACCTATGCTCTGAAGCTTTCTTAATATTAGGGTTACCTGAAACAGCACCTTTATGGTCTGACCCCTATGCCTCCTGGACACAAAAAAAGATCTGGAGTGGTGAAAATATATCAATTGACCACGCACATTAGAGATTAAATAAAACACTAACTAATAGATTAACAATGAATAACCACTTTAAAACACTTCTTTTTTCGGCAGTATTCGCCGTTGTGCTCAGTAATTGTAAAAGCAATGGCGACAGTACATCTCAGGCGCAAGATGCTGATGTTGAGGTTACCGCGATACCACAGGAGAAGGATTCGGTTTTAGCCATCATTGAAAAAGTAAATAAACACTGGCAGGAAACCCACCCAGAACCAGGTTTTGCGTTTTGGCATCCGGCAGCCTATCATACAGGAAATATAGAAGCCTATAAAGTGACCGGCAATGACGACTTTTTAGACTACTCCAAAGCCTGGGCAGAGCATAACCAGTGGATGGGAGCCAAGTCACAGGATAAATCCAAATGGAAATACAACTACGGAGAAACCGACGAGCACGTGCTGTTTGGAGATTGGCAAATTGCATTTCAAACCTATATTGACCTCTACACACTTGAAGGTTCAAAAGACCCTACAAAGATTGCCCGAGCAAAAGAGGTGATGGAGTATGAGATGAGTACTTCTAAGAATGATTATTGGTGGTGGGCAGATGGATTATATATGGTGATGCCTGTGATGACTAAATTGTATAAAGTGACCGGGAATGAAAAGTATTTAGAAAAACTCAATGAATACTTAGCGTATGCAGACAGCATTATGCTTGATGACGAAACCGGATTATACTTTCGCGACGCAAAATATGTTTACCCTAAACATAAAAGTCTTAACGGAAAGAAGGATTTCTGGGCACGTGGAGATGGTTGGGTGTTTGCCGGTTTAGCTAAGGTGCTTCAGGATTTACCACAAGATGCTCAATATCGACAAGCTTATATTGATCGCTTCAAAAAAATGGCAAAAACACTCAAGGAAGCGCAGCAGCCCGAAGGCTACTGGACGCGCAGTATTTTAGACCCTGAGCACGCTCCTGGACCAGAAACCAGCGGTACAGCATTCTTTACCTATGGATATCTATGGGGAATAAATAATGATATCCTAGAGGAAGAAACCTATTTGCCTGTAGTAGAAAAAAGCTGGGAATATCTCACGGAAGTTGCATTACAAGATGATGGAAGCGTAGGCTATGTGCAACCCATTGGTGAAAAAGCAATTCCCGGACAAGTGGTAGATGTCAATTCTACTGCAGATTTTGGAGTTGGAGCGTATTTGCTTGCAGCTTCAGAAATGGCACGCTTTGTTGATTCAGAATAAATAATAATTATGATTTTACTAAAACAAATAAAGTACATCACCGGTTTTTGCGTGGTGCTCTTCACTATGGCTTCTATGGAAGCTCAAGAAATAAAACCTGCTAAGCAGGTTGATGGTGAAATGCCGCTTTTTGAAGTAGAAGCTCCGGATTATGAATTGAGCCCAATGACGGGAATGACGCGTAAACATTGGGAAGATGCAGCACGCTATTTGCTCGAAGGAGCCTTTAGTTATATTGATAATCTAGATGACCCGATGAAGTTTCCTAAACTTCCCGGAAAAAGCTATCCGCACTCCGTAGATCGTGTTCCTACTGAGAAATTAGAAGGTCTCGTACGTACCTTATTTGTTGCCGCACCCTTACTTAAAAAGGAACCGGATCTTACCTTAAACGGAATAAAAGTAGCCGAATATTACCAGCATCAAATTCCGAAGTTGGCAAATCCCGAAAGTGAAGCGTTTATCAAACCTCGAGGAAATGGCGGCCCAAGCCAAAATCTGGTTGAGTATGGCGCGCTGGCAATTTCCTTATTTATTTCTCCGGAAACGCTTTGGGAACCTTTAAGTCAAGATGATAAAGATGCGCTGGCAGCTTCTATGCTGAGTTATGGTGATGGACCAACGGTAGATTCTAACTGGAAATTCTTCAACATTTTTGTGTTAAGTTTTTTTGATGCACAAGGATATGAGGTAAACAAACCCTTACTTGAAGAATATCTGAACAAATCACTAGCAGATTATCGTGGCCAAGGCTGGTATAACGATCATCCTGCGTACGATTATTACAGTATGTGGGCATTTCAGGTATATGGACCTATGTGGGCATCGGTTTATGGAAACACGCATTACCCAGAGATCGCTAAGGCTTTTAAGACCAATTTTCAAGATTTGGTGTATCACTATCCCTATATGTTTTCTGAAGACGGCCAAATGATCATGTTCGGGCGAAGTATTAGTTATCGCATCGCGTCTATGAGTCCGTTTCCTTTTGCAGGAACGCTTGATGACGACACGATTAATTTGGGCTGGTTGCGTCGGATTTCTTCGGGGGTGTTACTTCAATTTTTAAAGAATCCTGAGTTTTTAAAAGATCGAATTCCAACTTTAGGCTTCTATGATCATTTTGAGCCTGCAGTACAGAATTATAGTACGCGCGGTAGTGTATTCTGGATGGGTAAAGCCTTTTTAGGATTATTACTTCCGGAAGATAATGCGTTCTGGACCGCAACCGAAAATGAAGGACCTTGGGCATCACGATTTGAAGATGATGCCGTGTATAATAAATTTCAATCAGCTTCCAATGTATTACTAACCGATTACCCCGATATTGGAGCTTCAGAAATCAGAGCTTGGTGTCACGAGCGAAAAGCAGACGATTGGCAAGGATTCCGCAGTAGTGAGAACTACAATAAGCTGTCTTATAATTCGGCATTTCCTTGGCAAGCTGATGACGCGGACGGTACCATCTCGATGAATTACGTTTTTAAAAATGCAAAAGAAGAATGGGAGCCGTGGCGTCTATATACTTTCAAAAAATATGAAGACGGAAAATATTACCGCGATGCGGTTTTGGAAACCAATGATCAGGTGCATATGCAGTTGGTTGACATTCCCTTAACTAACGGTATTTTGCGTATAGATAAGCAGACCAGTGAGGTGCCTGTTGCGATGCGCCTTGGTCATTATGCACTTCCTGAGATAGATGGAAAAACAATTGAGCAAAGCACTCAAAAAGTTGGAGATTACACTGCGACCATCATTGATAATGGGCAATATCAACTTGCTATGGTGCCGCTTTCTGGGTGGGAAGATGTTGATGTTATAGAGAAAACCGACTTGCATCCGGTGGCAGATGACAGCGCTGTGATCAATGTGTCTGCAGAATTTTCGCCGGAGGCTAAAAACAAAATCTATGCAACGCTTATGCTTTGGAAAAAATCAGATGAAGCTTGGAGCGCTGAGGATCTACTTCCCGTGAAAGATTTAAAGACCGAAAGAAATGAGGTTGAGGTAGAAATGACATCGGGTGAATTACATAGTATCAATTTTGATTAATTCTTACGAAGTCAAGCCCTTGCGCAAGTCTTATATTTCAATTCCTTAAAAAATATGATATGCGTATTCTTTCTTTGAGTTTTCTATTAGGTTTGTTTTTTTTGTGCTCGCCAATTTTAAATGCACAGGAATTGCCCGAATGGCAAAATTTGAGTGTGGTTACGCAAAACACCGAAGCACCGCGATCTACGTTCTACGTTTATGATTCTGAGGAAGAAGCTGTTGAAAATGCATATTACAAATCTAAAAATCTGTTGCTCCTAAACGGAACTTGGAAGTTTAATCTTGCAGATACTCCAGAGCAGCGTCCAAAGGATTTTTATCAGCCAGATTTTAAAACTAACGATTGGGATGATATCAACGTTCCGGGAGATTGGCAGATGCAGGGGTACGATTTCCCGTTGTATGTGAGCGCCGGTTATACACACGCGATCAATCCACCTTTTGTAGATACAATTTATAACCCTATAGGTTCGTATAAGCGAGAATTCAAGATTCCGAAGGATTGGAAGGCTAAACAGATCAAGCTGTATTTTGGCGGAGTTACCAGTGTTTTTTACGTATGGATCAACGGGAAAAAAGTGGGGTATGACGAAGACGCAAAAACACCTTCGGAGTTTGATATCACATCATTTATAAAACCGGGAAATAATGAGATCGCTGTGGAAGTTTACCGCTGGAGCGATGGCACTTACCTTGAAGATCAAGATTTCTGGCGCCTGAGCGGAATAGAACGCAATGTGTATGTTTATGCCCAGCCTAAAGCGCATATTCAGGATTTCTTTTTCAAAGCGGGACTTGATACTGAATATATTGATGGCATTTTCGATGGAAAAATTGCTGTAAAAAATGACGGTGCAACTACAGAAAACCTTCAGCTTGATTTAAAGATCAGCGATGCTAATGAAGAGCTGTATAGCGCAACACAAAGCCTAAAACTTGCTTCAGCCAAAACCGATACACTTCAGTTTCAAGAAACTTTTGAAACTATCGAGCCTTGGAGCGCAGAACATCCTAAGTTGTATCAAGTGGTGCTTTCCTTAAGAAAAGGAGACGAACTTTTGATGAGTACTTCGGCTAAAATAGGCTTTAGAACCAGCGAGATCAAAAACGGAAATTTACTGGTTAACGGGAAACCTATTCTGCTAAAAGGGGTCAATCGCCACGAACACGACCAGCACACAGGGCACGTGATTTCAAAAGAATCGATGCTGGAGGATATCAGGCTTTTTAAAGAAAATAATATCAATGCGGTGCGCAATTCGCACTATCCTAACGATCCTCTTTGGTACAGCCTCTGTGACGAATATGGGATTTATATGGTGGATGAAGCCAATATTGAAACGCACGGCTTTGGTTATGATGAAGATAAAACGCCAGCAAACAAACCGGAGTTTGCCTTGATGCATCAAGACCGACTTGAAGCAATGGTGGAGACCAACAAAAACCACCCATCGATCATCATATGGTCTATGGGGAATGAAGCCGGTGATGGCCCCGCTTTTATTGATGGCTATCACTGGATTAAAAACCGCGATAATACACGACCGGTGCAATACGAGCGTGCCGAGCGCGGTAAGAGTTTTCAAGAACCGCACACCGATGTCATCCCGTGGATGTATGCTCGTATGGATTATATCGAAGAACATTATCTGGGCAAGTATCCCAACCGCCCATTTATTTGGTGTGAATACGCCCACAGTATGGGGAACAGTACGGGAAATCTGAGCGATTTATGGGATTTTGTATATAAACATAACCAAGTGCAAGGCGGCTTTATTTGGGATTGGGTAGATCAAGGTTTTGTAAAAAAGGACAGTACCGGAACTGAATATTGGACGTATGGCGGTGATTATGGTCCCGACCGGTATCGCAATGATGGAAATTTTGTTTTGAACGGTTTGGTCAATCCTGATCGCAGTCCGCACCCGGCTTTAGCAGAAGTAAAGCACGTGTATCAAAATGTGAAAATTAGCTTAGTTGATACGCTTAAGCGAAAGTTTAAACTGGAAAACCGATTCTTCTTTATCAATTTAAATAACTATGCGATCAGTTATGAAGTGTTGCAGGACGGAAAAATTATCACTGAAGATGAGCTTCCTGCTTTTGATGTAAAACCACAGCAGTCGGTAGATTTTTCAATAAAAACACTTGAACTTCCCGAAGATGGAAGCGAGTATATTATCAATTTCAGTATAAAGATGAAAGACGCATCTGCAATGCTTCCTGCTGGTTTTGTAATTGCACAAGATCAGATTTTACTTCAGAAGGCAGCACCGCTGGTATTTGCACCGGATTTAGAAAAGAAAAAGCTTAAAACAAAAGATACACGAAGTGCCCTTGAAGTTTCTGGGGAAGACTTTAGTTTATATTTTGATAAAACAACCGGAAGCTTAACCAAATGGACGTATAAAGATCAGGATTATCTATTGGAAGCGTCGAGAGCGAACTTTTGGCGTGCGCCAACAGACAATGATTTTGGTAATAATTTTCAAAGGCGAGGTAAACTTTGGAAAGACGCTTCAGAAAATCAGAAGTTGATCCAATTTGAAACCTTGGCAAAAACTAAAGATTCTGTGATTTTAGAATCGACATGTGCATTAGACACACTTCAGGCTACAACAAAAATACGCTACACGCTTTATAAAGATGGAAGCTTAAAAATCAATGAGAAACTAGAATATTCCGGCGCTGAAGATATTGCTGAGCTTCCACGGTTTGGATTGAATTTAATACTTCCGAAGGAATTTGATCAGGTAAAATGGTACGGCCGTGGACCCTTTGAGAATTATCAAGATCGTAAAGAAGCGGCCTTTGTAGGTATTTATGAAGCTTCAGTGGCCGATTTATATTTCCCTTACATTCGGCCACAAGAAAATGGCTATCGCACCGAAAACCGCTGGCTGCAACTTACAGACGGTCAAGGAAATGGTTTTAAAATACTGGGATTACCGGAATTTTCATTCAGCGCACATCACAATTATACTGCTGATTTTGACCCGGGAACTCTTAAAGCACAGCTTCATACCACAGATATAAAACCTCGAGATTTGATCAGTCTACATATTGATTACAAGCAAACCGGAGTGGGAGGCGATAACAGCTGGGGTGCAAAACCACTAGAAAAATACCAACTGAAGCCTCAGGATTATGAATTTAGTTTTATCATCAAACCATTGGAATAAGAAAAGCCTGATTCATTATGGATCAGGCTTTTTGACTTTACTTCCGATTTCAAAAAAACTAAGGCAAATCTTCGCCTTTAGAAGCGATATAGATTTTATACCATTGCTCTAGACTTAATTCGATTTCAAGGGCATCAACAGCACTTTTTATTCGATTTATATGTTGTGATCCCACAATAGGCATAATCCCCGTAGGATGCTTTAAAAGCCACGCATACATCACTTGATCTATATCTGTATTCAATTCGCCAGCGATGCTTTTCAATACGGCTGTTAAACGCTGATCTTTTTCCGTTTTTGGGTTAAAAATAGCTCCGCCGGCAAGTGGTGACCACGCCATCGGTTTGATTTTATGTTTTAAGAAATATTCGGTATTCTCATTCTCAAAATGCTCTAAACAACTCACAGAGATCTCAACCTGATTGGTGGCTAAGGGCATATCAAGATAACTTTGCAGGGTATCAAATTGCGCCGGACTAAAGTTAGAAACGCCAAAGTTGAGCACTTTACCACTGCTTTTAAGCTGATCAAAAGCCTTGGCAACTTCTTCCGGATTAAAGAAAGGCGCAGGGCGGTGCAGCAATAAAAGATCGAGACGATCTGTACCTAAGTTTTTAAGTGAAGTTTCTGCTTGTTTTATAATGTATTCGGTGCTGTAATCATAGATTTTTATATCAAGCTCCGGATTGTAATCGGTAGCCATTTTGATTCCGCACTTGCTTATCAATTCCATTTTTTCACGCAGCTCCGGTCTCTTCGCTAATGCTCGGCCAAAATAGGCCTCACAGGTGTGATTTCCGTAGATATCTGCGTGATCAAAAGAAGTGATTCCTAACTCCAAAACTTGCTCAATAAGCTTTAAAAGTTGGTCATCGCTCAAATTCCAATCGCGCAAACGCCAGTATCCGTGAACGATGCGTGATAAGCTTAAGTTGTCATTAAGTGCTATTCTATTTTCCATAATTATTGAATCAATTTTAGGGTTTCAAAAAGTCCGGCATCCAGGTCTATGCGTCCCTCGTAATCTTCGGGAATCGCAACAGAACCAAGAATCGTATTGGTAGCTTTGGCATCAACGTGTTCAAAAGCGAGCGCAAAGCCCAGTAATTTTCCGGATTTTAAAGATACGGCTTCGTGCGGAGCGTTGGGAGTAAATGTGGAATCAAAATTGGTTATTCTCAATTCCCAATACGAAATAATCCCATAGTTTTTTAAAACGGAATAAACCGCGTGATTAGCAGTTCTCGGTTTTTTATTCTGATCTAGAAAGATCGGAACGTTGACCGGAGAAATTTGATATGCAAAAGCATTATAAGAATCTTCATAGCTCCCGGCGCTGTTGTCTTCGTCAACATACACACTTAAGTGATCTTCGCTGTTGAAGTGCTCCATCGGATTGCCAAAAGTAGACCGAATTGTAATGTTTTCTAACCGAAGCAACACGTATAGCGCATCAGGCGTCCACGTAAGTTTATATTGAATATTAGCATCTGCTGAAGCTTTTCCGCTCCAAATATTGTTCATTTGCTTCCATTCTAAATGCTGCCAAGCGGGATCATGAGGTTTACCATCAACACGTGGAGCGATGATCGCTTTTTGAACCGGCGTAAAAGTGTTTTCAGACTTTTGAAACAGTGGCGGCGGACCCTCATTTTTGCCACAGGCTATAAAAATCAGAAAGAAAAAGCAGTAAAGAATTCTCATAGTTTAGACCGGTACAAACTCAAAATTCCAAAGATAGGCCCCAGACTTAAAACCAAAAAAAGATAATCAATATCAAAATGAATAACCCAATAATTCAGCAGTTGAATACTAACGACAGTAATCGCAAATCCTATGCAATTAACGAGCGTCAGTGCGGTCCCACGGTATTCGGGTGGAGCATTTTGTGCGACCAATGTTGAAAATTGCGGACTGTCAGCAACCACGGCAGCGCCCCAGATTAATAGAAAGAAACCAAAAATCACCGGTGGGAATTCAATACTAAAAGCAGAAACCAAACAGCACATTCCTGAGATCACGAGTGCGTAATAGGCAACTTTTTTACTGCTTATTTTCTGCGTCAAAACTCCGCCAAACGCACAAGAAATTGCACCGATTGCAATAGCAAAAAAGGACCAAAGCGAAGTGTTGATATAGACTTGATGTTCTGCCTGATAATAGATGATGAAAACGGGTAGAAATCCCCAAAAAGCGTATAATTCCCACATGTGTCCCCAATACCCAAAAGCTGCTCTTCTGAATTTTTTAGTCTGAAAAATAAAGGGAATGGCGTTTATCGAAAGTTTTTGCTGTGCTTTTCGATACGGACCATCAGCAACCAAGAAACCGATTAATAGTCCGCCAACAGCAGCCAATCCTGAAGTTACCAATGTGATAATCTTATAATCTACCGAAACTTCAAAACTGTTCAAAGCGTGGGGGAGTGCTGTACCTAGGACCAAAGCGCCAACCAAAAACCCCAAAACTTTTCCTAAACCTTTTTCAAAATAGTCGGCTGCGATTTTCATTCCAACGGGGTAAATTCCGGCTAGGAAAAAACCGGTGCTCATTCGTGAGATTAATAAAGTGCCGCTTTCGGCCTGAGGTAAGAGTAAAGCTAGGTTTGCGACCGCTCCCAAAATGGCACTTACGGCAAAAACTTTGGACGGCGAGAAGCGGTCTGCAATCGCGAGCACAGCAAAAACAAGCGTTCCCAAGATGAACCCCAATTGTACTGCGGCAAGCAAATCTCCTAAGAGATCGGGATTTCCCAAACGGGCGACAGGAAGTTGCGGAACCACGATATTGCCTACAAACCACAACGATGTGCCCAGAAACTGAGCGAGAACAATGAGAATTATGATTTTGGTTTGCTTCGGCACCTATTGAGTTTAGTTTTCTACAGTTTCTGCCGCTACTGCCAGATATTTTCCGTCGGGACTCACAGTCATTCTGGTAATATTTTTAAGTCCGTAGCTGTTTAAACTTGCAGCAAACGTCCAGGCAGGTTCTCCAAATAGATCATAGACAAAAAGACTATCGCCGCTACCTACAAGAATCCGGTTTTCATCGAGCCACGTATAATCTTGCCGACCAATGGGCATCTCGCATACGAAATAGCTTGTAGGTTCGTCACCCGAAAAGTCGAGTGTATAGAGATCCATATTTTTGGTTTCATTTTCCACCGTATAACTCATCGAGTTGCTATTTGGTATTTTTTGTAAAGACCTTCCGGAATTGGTGATGATGCTTTCTGAAGTTCCTTTTTTTGAATTTATAAGGAAGAGATCCATCTGATTTGGCTGTAAAACCGAAGCAATAAAGGTTTGCTGATCGTAAAAGGAAAAATAACCAACTTGACTGCTATCTAGAAGCTTTTTGAAAGCTTTGGTTTGAAAGTCATACTGCGCCAAGCGCTGACGGCCTTCTGGATCTTGACGTACCGCAACGATGGTTTCAGAATTTGGAATACGTTGCGGAGAGAAAAAACCGCTATTCGGTTCGTTAGTGAAAACCGAAGTTTTAGAAGTAGTTATATCGTAAACTCCAATAGCAGTGAGACTGTCTTGCGTACGACTGTAGAGTACCGTGTTCTCATCATAAAATGAAGGCTGATTGTCATAACCTGAATTTTGAGAAATGTTTTTACCATTTACTATTTCAATAGTGGTTGGTGTTGTTTTGATCTCAAAAAGAAAAACCTCTATATTTTCCTGCGCTTGAAGTGAAAAGCTCATCACAAACGCAAGCAGTATAAATCCTATTTTTTGCATAAACTAAGTTGAAGTTTTAAAGATACAATGTTTCTTAAATCACAACCAAAGTAATCAAGATTTGAGCCAATCTTAGTTTATTCCATTCTCATTACTCTTAAAAAACAAACCCCAAAGCAAAGCTTCGGGGTTGAATTCAAATCAAAATGTAATAATTAGGGCAAAACCTTAGAACGGATAGGTGTTTTCTTCAGTTACTTTTTCAGCGATGGTGTTGCGTAAAGCAACTACATTAGGCTGATTTTGATATTTGGTGAAACGCTTAAGACCCATAAGCATCATACGCTGCTCATCGCCTTCAGCAAAAGACACTATGCCTTCTTTCGCTTTCTGGTTAATGGTATCTACAGCGTGATACAGATACAATTGTGCCATTGCGATTTGCTCTTTTTGTGTGTCTTCACCAAAGCGTTTTACGTTCTTTTCTGTACGTAAAATGGCACTTTCTGCCATATAGATCTCAATCAAGATATCTGAAGCTGCCATTAATAATTGCTGGTGCTCTTCCAATTCTGGTCCGTATTTCTGAATGGCGCTACCAGCTACCATTAAGAATACCTTTTTCAGTTTAGCGATCATTGCTTTTTCTTCAGAAAGGACTTCAGAATAATCAGGGGTATCAAAAGAAGGGATTCCGGTCAACTCATCGGCAACTGCCATCGCCGGATTCAGTAAATCTACGTGACCTTTCATCGCTTTCTTTACAAGCATTCCTACCGCAAGCATACGGTTGATCTCATTGGTACCTTCATAAATACGCGAAATACGAGCATCTCTCCAGGCTGCTTCCATCGGCGCATCGGAACTGAAGCCCATACCACCATAAATCTGAATACCTTCATCGGCACAATTCTGCATATCTTCTGAAGCAGCGACTTTAAGAATAGAACATTCAATCGCATACTCTTCAACACCTTTCAGTTCGGCTTCCTGATGGCTGTTACCATCAGCCATTCTGATTGCGATTCGATCTTCAATATTTTTAGCCGCACGGTAGGACGCACTTTCGCACACGTAAGCATTCGTAGCCATTTCAGCCAATTTATACTTGATCGCACCAAATTTGGCAATCGGTGTTTTAAACTGAACACGCTCATTTGCATATTTCACGCCCATATCAATGATACGACGTTGTGCGTCAAGACAAGCAGCAGCGAGCTTAATACGACCTACGTTAAGCGCATTCATCGCGATCTTGAAGCCTTCGCCACGGCCGGCAAGCATATTTTCTATAGGAACCACGGTATCATTAAAAAACACCTGTCGTGTAGAAGAGGAGTGAATACCTAATTTTTTTTCTTCCTCACCAAGTGATATTCCGTTTGAAGGGTCATTTTCAACAATGAAACCGGTGATGTTTTTATCATCTTCAATGCGGGCGAAAACAATAAACAGATTACAGAAACCGGCATTGGAAATCCACATTTTCTGACCGTTGATTTTGTAGCTTTTTCCGTCTGCTGAAAGTTCAGCTTTTGTTTTACCACTGTTGGCGTCAGAACCAGCTCCTGGTTCAGTTAAACAATAAGCACCAAACCACTCTCCGGTAGCCAATTTGGGAACGTACTTTTTCTTTTGTTCTTCGGTGCCATAAAGCGTTATTGGCATCGTACCAATCCCGGTGTGCGCACCGAAGGCTGTCGCGATAGAACCCGTAGCTCCGGAAATGTAATCGCAAACAAGCATAGTTGAAACAAAGCCCATTCCCAGACCATCATACTCCTCAGGAACAGCGATACCAAGAAGACCAAGTTCACCCGCTTTACGCATCACTTCTTCGGTAAGCGCATAGTCTTTATGTTCAAAACGTTCTTTGTTAGGAACAATCTCACGGTCAACAAATTCTTTAACCGTTTCCTTCATCATTTTTTGCTCCTCGTTAAAATCTTCGGGAGTAAAAACATCTTCACAAGCGGTTTCTTTCACTAAGAATTGCCCGCCACGTAGAATTTCTTTTTTATCTGCTGTTTCTGCCATTTTTCTAAGATATAAGTATTGAGATTTTAGATTTTAAAAACCTTAGTCTCAAATGTGTTTTTAAATTATTTCGAATTGTCCGATATCTCTAGTCTAGAGTCTCAAGTCTAATTAAGGAACTCATAAACTCCGGCTGCACCTTGACCGGTACCTACGCACATTGTGACAACGCCGTATTTACTCTTCATTTCACGTTTGCGCATTTCATCAAAAAGCTGAACGGAAAGTTTGGCTCCTGTGCAACCCAGCGGGTGACCTAAAGCAATGGCACCACCGTTTACGTTTACGATATCCGGATTGAGATCTAACTCTCTGATTACTGCTAAAGATTGCGAAGCAAAAGCTTCGTTCAATTCGATGAGGTCGATATCCTTCTGCTGCAATCCAGCTTGTTTTAATGCCTTCGGAATGGCTTTAACCGGACCAATTCCCATAATGCGTGGCTCAACACCAACGGCTGCGAAATTCACCAGACGCGCTATAGGCTCTAATTTTAGTTCTTTCACCATTTCTTCGCTCATCACTAAAACAAAGGCAGCACCGTCACTCATTTGTGAAGAGTTTCCTGCGGTTACGCTTCCGCCTTCGGCGAAAACAGGGCGCAATTTTGCCAGAATCTCAAGCTTGGTATCTGCACGTGGACCTTCATCTTTACTTACCGTATAGGTTTTAGTTTCTTTCTTTCCGGCACCGTTTACAAACGTGTGTTCAACATCAATAGGAACGATTTGCTCTTTGAAACGATCTTCTTCCTGCGCTTTTAAGGCTTTCTGATGCGAGTTGTAAGCGAACTCATCCTGATCTTCCCGGGAAACATTAAATTGATTGGCCACCGCTTCTGCAGTAAGACCCATTCCCCAGTAATAATCCTCGTTTCCGGCTTTTGCCACTTTATAATCAGGAACCGGTTTGTAACCACCCATCGGGATGTAACTCATACTTTCGGCACCCCCGGCGATAATACAATCAGCCATTCCTGCTTGGATTTTAGCCGAAGCCATTGCAATGGTTTCAATTCCAGAAGCGCAATAACGATTCACCGTTACTCCCGGAACGTCTTCGATCTTCAAACCCATCAACGAGATCAAACGACCTACGTTAAGACCTTGCTCTGCCTCAGGCATCGCATTACCCACCATCACATCATCAATGCGCTTCTTGTCAAAATCAGGAAGCTCGTTCATCATGTAATCGATGGTTTCTGCGGCGAGTTCGTCTGGTCTTTTAAATCGGAACAAACCACGCGGTGCTTTCCCTACGGCTGTTCTGTATGCTTTTACGATATATGCTGTTTTCATTATGTAGATTTTAGATTCTAGACGTAAGATTTGAGATGATCTTTAGTCTATTTTGAAAATTTCTTTATTAGCGTATAATTCATTTTTTGAACCTCTTCCAATTGCTGTAAAATATTTGAAAGTTCTTCACCCTTAGATATAAGGCCTAGGCGTTTCGCCAAAATAAGCTGCGTATATAACTCATTAGATGAGCCGCTTGCAATTCCAAGAAAATTTTTAAACTCACCATCTGTATTTCTTCCAGCTCCTTCTGCAATGTTCGAGGGAATACTTACAGCACTTCTTCTAATTTGACTTGTTAAGCCAAATTTTTCTTCCTTTGGAAATTCAGCAGAAATTAAATAAGTACTTTCAGCGATATCCATCGCTTTCTGCCAAATCTTAAGTTCTTGAAAATTATGCATAGGTTTTATTTTAGTCTATGGTCTTATATCTAAAGTCTCTAGTCTAATTTCTTAGCGGTTTCCCTTTCTTGATCATATGCTCTAAGCGCTCTAATGTTTTACGCTCTCCGCAAAGACTTAAGAAGGCTTCACGCTCCAGATCTAGCAAGTAGCGTTCGCTTACATAAGAAGCCTCCGATAAATCGCCACCAGCCATTACATAGGCTAGTTTATTAGCGATTTTCTTATCGTGATCGCTGATGTATTTCCCGGCATTCATTTGATCAGTTCCTACTAAGAATGCACCTAAGGCCTGTTTACCTAAGACTTTAATGTCAGTACGTTCAATAGGTTTGGTGTAGCCTTGATCTGCTATAAACTTCGCTACTTCTTTAGCTGCAGCGATCTGACGATCTTTGTTTACCACAACAATGTCTTTGCCCGGTTTTAAAATTCCTAAGTCGTAAGCTTCATAGGCTGAAGTTGAGACTTTTGCCATACCGATTGTTAGGAAATATTCGCGTAGTCGGTTTAGCTCGACGTCGTCTTTTTTATAGGTTTCAGAAGCTCTAAGAGTCATTTCTTTAGAACCACCACCGCCAGGGATTACCCCAACACCAAATTCTACCAGACCGATATAACTCTCAGCAGCAGCCACAACGCGGTCTGCGTGCAAAGTCATCTCGCAACCACCACCTAAGGTCATCGCCTGTGGAGCAACAACAGTAGGAATAGAAGAGTAGCGCAAGCGCATACAGGTATCCTGGAAGTATTTTACGGCAGCATTCAGCTCATCATATTCCTGCTCCACAGCCATCATGAAGATCATCCCGATATTGGCACCCACAGAGAAATTCTTCCCTTGATTGGCAACTACGAGTCCGGCGAAATCTTTTTCTGCTAAATCGATAGCTTTATTTAAACCTGATAGCACATCACCACCGATAGAATTCATTTTAGAACGGAATTCAACATTTAGGATTCCATCGCCGAGGTCTTCAACAACAACGCCGCTGTTTTTAAATACTTCTTTAGATTGACGGATGTTATCGAGAATAATAAAGCCATCCTGCCCCGGTTTTTTCACATATTCTTTCTTTGGAATATCGTAGTAGAAGGTGTTTCCTTCTTTAACGGTATAGAAGGAATCTTTTCCAGAAGAAAGCATTGCAGCAACCCAATCGGCTACTTCATAACCTTCGGCTTTCATCAATTCGATTCCTTTCTCAACTCCAACGGCATCCCAAATTTGAAACGGACCGTGCTCCCAGCCATAACCGGCACGCATCGCGTCATCAATTTTATATAATTCATCTGTGATCTCAGGAATACGATTTTGCACGTAAGCGAATAATCCGGCGAAATTTTTTCGGAAGAATTCTCCGGCTTTATCTTTTCCTTTAATCAAAACCGGAAAACGGTCTGCCACGTTATCAATAGACTTGGTCATCTCAAGCGTACTGAAAGAAGCGCGTTTATTGGCTCTGTATTCCATAGAATTCAAGTCTAACGTTAGAATCTCGCTAGAGCCGTCCTCCTTTTTAATTTTCTTATAAAATCCTTGTCCGGTTTTGCTTCCCAACCATTTATTCTCGTGCATTGTGTTGATGTAGCTAGGTAGCGAAAACAACTCAGCACGCTCATCGTTTTCTACGTTTTCACGAATACCATTCGCCACGTGAACTAAGGTGTCAAGTCCTACAACATCAACGGTACGGAAGGTAGCCGATTTTGGACGACCAATTACCGGGCCGGTTAATTTATCAACTTCTTCAACCGTCATCCCAAGTTCTTCCACGGTGTGGAAAAGGCTCATAATACTATACGTACCTACGCGGTTACCGATAAATGCCGGAGTATCTTTAGCAACAACCGAAGTTTTTCCGAGGAATTTTTCGCCGTAGGCATTCAAAAATGCTAAAACTTCTTTATCAGTCTTAGGTCCTGGAATGATCTCAAAAAGATCTAAGTAACGTGCCGGATTGAAGAAATGCGTTCCACAAAAATGCTTCTGGAAATCATCGCTTCGGCCTTCACTCATAAATTTGATCGGGATTCCTGAAGTATTTGAAGTGATCAGTGTTCCCGGAGTACGGTGTTTATCAAGCTTTTCAAAAACTTGCTTTTTGATATCTAAACGCTCGATCACCACCTCGATGATCCAGTCGTAGTCTTTTACTTTAGCGATATCATCTTCCATATTACCAGTAGTGATGCGACTTGCAAAATCTTTGTGGTAAATAGGAGAGGGCTTAGATTTTAACGCATTTTGAAGGTGATCATTTACCAGTCTGTTGCGTACCGCTTTATCTTCAAGCGTTAAGCCTTTTGCTTTCTCTTTGTCGTTAAGTTCGCGAGGAACTATATCGAGTAACAGCACTTCAACTCCTATGTTTGCAAAATGACAAGCGATGCCGCTTCCCATAATACCAGAGCCAATTACTGCAACTTTATTTATACGTCTTTTACTCATTGTTTTATAGTAGTTTCAGAAGTGTTATAAATTTTTTTATTCTGTATTAAATCATTGATGACGTGAATAACTTCAAAAAAGTGATCTACTTTTTCTGCATCAATGTTAGCGCGAACCGCCTCGTTAAATTTCAAAACACGGTCTTTACTAAAGTCTCTATTTTCCTTTCCAAATTCCGTCAGGAAAATCAATACGCCCCGACCATCAGCCGGATTGGGTTTACGTTCTATAAGTCCACGTTCTTCCATCGATTTTAGGGTTCTAGAGAGACTGGTCGCTTCCATTCCCATCCTTGGTCCCAAAGCTGTTGAGGGCGTTCCTTCCTCAGGGTCTATACTCAATAAAGCAAAACCTGTAGCCATCGTACTGTCTAACTTTGCAGCTTGCTCATTATACATTTTAATAACGGCTTGCCAGGTCGCTCTAAGGGCGTGATCTATTGTGATATCTTTTTTACTCATACGTTTTCGTAAAGTTAAAAAAATAATACTATGCACGCATAATAAATTAAGGAAATTTTATAAGATTATTATCTCACAAGATGATTGCTGGGTATATTCATAAAAAAACTCCTTATTTCTAAGGAGTTTAATAGATTATTCACGCTCGTAAATTTTATTGTAAAGGTCAAGATACTTCTCTTTAACGATACGTCTCTTAAGTTTCATAGTAGGAGTGAGGTGACCCGCTTCAATACTCCACTCGTCGGGAGTAAGCTCAAATTTCTTGACGCGTTCCCATTTACCGAATTTCTCATTGTGAATATCCACATCCTCTTGAATGCGTTTCTTCACTTCTTCGTTTGAAGCGATTTCCTTAGGAGTAGTACCTACGTTAATATTTTTGAGTTTTGCCCATTCGGTCACAAATTCAAAATTAGGCTGAATTAGGGCAGCCGGCATTTTCTCGCCTTCACCTACCACCATTATATGTTCGATAAAGCGGGATTGCTTCATCATATTTTCAATGATCTGAGGCGCTACATATTTACCACCGCTGGTCTTGAACATCTCTTTTTTACGGTCGGTGATCTTCAGGAAGCCTTCGCTGTCGATCTCGCCAATATCTCCCGTGTGGAAATAACCGTTCTCTAAAACCTCATCAGTTTTTTCTTTGTCTTTATAATAGCCGATCATCACCTGCGGACCTTTAATAAGAATCTCACCATCTTCGGCGATCTTGACTTCAGTCTGTGGAATAGGTTTTCCTACGGTACCTATTTTAAAGCCTTTATCACGCATATCATTTACTGAAATTACCGGCGAAGTTTCGGTAAGACCGTAACCTTCCATGACTCCGATATCTGCAGCATTAAAAACGCGTGCAAGTCGGGGTTGTAAAGCAGCACTACCCGAAGCGATCACTTTTAAATTTCCGCCTAAAGCTTCCTGCCATTTGCTGAAAATCAGTTTACGTGCAATACCTAATTTTTTCTCGTACCACCAGCCGTTTTGACCGTAAGGCTCGTAGTCAAGACCGGTTTCTACAGCCCAGAAGAACAGTTTCTTTTTGATTCCGGTTAAATCTGCACCTTTTGCAATGATCTTATCATAAACCTTTTCCAGTAAACGCGGAACAGCTGTCATTACTTCCGGCTGAACTTCTTTAAGGTTTTCACTTATCGTATCTAGACTTTCAGCAAAATATATAGAAACTCCGGTATACTGATATAAATACATCAACATGCGTTCGTAAATATGGCATACCGGTAAAAAACTCAACGCTTTACTTTGCCCCGGCACAATAGGAAAACGCGACGCGCTATTCAATGCATTAGACACCACATTTTTATGGCTCAGCATCACGCCTTTAGGTCTTCCGGTAGTTCCTGATGTATAAATAAGAGTTGCAAGATCATCTTCTTTAACAGCAGCCTTTAATTTTTCAACTTCAGGCTGAAGACTGTTATCTTCTTCTTTGACCTCCTCCCAACTTTTACATCCGTTAATAGCATCAAAACTATAAACCTCCTTAAGTGTTGGTACATTTGCTTTTATTGCATTTAGCTTATTAAGTACTTCTTCGTCAGAAACAAAGCAGAAGATAGATTCACTATGGTTCAGTACGTACTCGTATTCTTCTTCCGAAATCGTTGGATAAATAGGAACATTTTGTGCGCCTAATTGCAGGATACCGATATCCATAATATTCCACTCCGTACGGTTTGTCGAAGAGATCACGGCAATTTTATCATTGGGTTTTACACCTAATTTTAATAGCCCCCGACTTATAGCATTAGCTTGATCAAGATAAGATTGAGTAGTTGTTGCTACCCATTTGCCGTCATATTTAGTTACTAAGGCTTCTTTTAAATTATACTGTTCAAGTTGATGGTAGGGGAAGTCAAAAAGACGTTTAATTTCCATAGTTATGAAATAGGTTTACTCGATGCTCGAGAGTGAATAATTAAGGGTTCTGTCCCGATAAACTATATTCTTTATAAGTTTTCTTTAAAGCGTTTCTTCAGAAAATATTCTAAGTGTGAACTAATGCTATTAAGGTACAGACAAAATACAATTTAAGTTATTGATATTTCGGTTTTGAAAGTCCTTTGAGGTATTTACTTACTGCAAAATAGCGAAATTATAGACTTTTTTATACGATTTTAGAAAAATTTACAACGTTGTATTAATGATTTTACAATGTTACTAGTTTCTCTCTCTAGTATTTCTTAATGTGCTGCAGATACAATGGTTTAGAAATAAAATAAATAACCCTTAGAAATGTTAAAGTTTTTTAGCTAACCGAACATTTTAGTCGGTTAAGTAAAACCACAAGCTTAATTCCCTTATGTACTTCCTACAAACCCTTGAGGAGATATATAGAATTTTTCAAAGCCCCTCGCACTTGAAGGTAAATCGATTTAAAAACCTACTGAAGGGGTAGGGTTAGGATTTGTATAATTTTAACAAAAAAATAATATTGCTTTAAATCAAAAACATAAATCAATGAATGAAAAAAAATTACTCACTGTATTCTTGGTATTTTGCTTTGGAATACAATTTAGTTTTGCTCAGCAAAAAACTGTGCAAGGAACTGTGGTGACAGCAGAAGATGGTCTTCCATTACCGGGAGCCTCAGTGCTAGTTGCCGGAACTTCAAGAGGAACTCAGACTGATTTTGATGGTAAATTTTCTATCTCTGTAGCTCCTGATGAAACATTGACGGTGTCTTATGTAGGTTTTAAAACCATCAATAAAATTGTTGGGAATGCATCTGAGATCATGTTTTCTCTAGAGGCAGATTCAGAATCATTAGATGAGGTTATTGTCACCGCTTATGGAACCAGTACTAAAGAAGCTTTTACCGGTTCGGCTAACGTGGTAGGGCAGGCCGAATTACAACAACGAAACGTTACTTCGCCAATCGCAGCGATCGAAGGTAATGCTACCGGTGTGCAATTTACATCTGCAGCCGGTCCCGGTGCTTCTCCTAATATTGTTATTCGCGGTGTAGGTACTTTAAATGGAGATACAGATCCGCTATACATCGTAGATGGGATTCAGTATGAAGGAGCTTTAAACACCATAAATCAAGAGGATATTGAATCACTTACGATTTTAAAAGATGCGGCGTCTACCTCATTATACGGTTCTCGAGCAGCTAACGGTGTAGTTATTATTACTACAAAAAGAGGTAAAAAGGGAGCGCTACGAGTAACTGCTTCTGCACAGTCTGGTTTTGTAACCAATAGTATTGGTCAATATGATCAGCTTTCACCTGGTCAATATTACGAGAGTATGTGGGAAGCTTTTAAAAATTCGAGTGCCGGTGGAGGAGATCCTCAGTTTGCTAGTGATAACATATACAATCAATTAGGATACAATCCATTTAATGTGCCCAATGATCAAATTGTAAATACCAATGGCCAATTAAATCCTAATGCTCAGGTAATCTATAAAAGTTTAGATTGGTTTGAAGAATTACAGCAAACCGGTTACAGAACTAATTATAATGTGAATATTTCTGGAGGTGGTGATGATCATACCGTTTTCTTCTCTGCTTCTTACTTAGATGAAGAAAGTTATGTAGTAACCTCGGGCTTTGATCGTTTAACAGCAAGGTTAAATGCTGATTTTGATGTGAGTGATAATATTAAAATTGGAGGTAGTGCTAACATTACGCTTTCAGAAGCTCGCGGCCCAAGTTCGGCAGGAAGCGGAAGCATTGTAAACCCATTTAGTTTTGCCAGAGGTATAGGATCTATATACCCTGTATATGTGAATGATTTGAATGGTGATATCGTTTTGGATGACTTCGGAAATCCTGTGTTTGATAATGGTGAGGGTTATGCTGAATTTAATATTGGTTCCAGACCTGTAAACCAAGGGCGCCATGCATTACAAGAATTGTTATTAAACAATGAAAGCGATAGAGATAATACCTATGGTTTCAGATTTTATGGAGAGTGGGAAATCTTTGACGGCTTAAGTTTTAAGCTAAACTATGGTCGTGATATTAATGAATTGTTTGAGCGTGAATATGAGAACGCGATCATTGGTGATGCGCAACCTGACGGAAGGTTAAGCGAAGACCGCGCGAGAAGAGAAATAGAGAACTTCAATCAACTTTTGACTTATCAAAAAAGTTTTGGAGATCATAATGTTGATATTACCGCTGGTCACGAAAGTTATGATAGATCAATTTCAAGCTTAAATGGATTAGCAACTGTTCAAGCTGCTAATGGTATTTATGAATTTGCAAATTTCTCAAATATTGTAGATCTAGGTGGAGCGACCTTTGATAAGGGAATTGAAGGTTATTTCTTAAGAACAAATTATAACTATAAAAATAAATATTACTTGAGTGCTTCAGCGAGACGAGATGGATCTTCAGTTTTTCAAACAGATAGCCGTTGGGGTACCTTTTACTCTGTGGGTGGTTCTTGGCGCATAGATCAAGAAAACTTTATGCAAGATGTTTCATTTATCAACAAATTGAAAGTAAGAGCTTCTTATGGTGAAGTTGGTAATGATGATCTATTTGACAGCTATTTATCTCAAGCACGCTTCTCTATAACCTCTAATGCCGGAGCTCCTGCTTTGTTATTTACAGATATTGGGAATGCTGCATTGCAATGGGAAACAATTGAGAACTTTGATGTAGCCTTAGAATTTGGGTTATTTAACAACTTTCTTGAAGGATCTATTGAGTACTACAAGAAAAATTCAAGTGACTTACTTTACAACCTGCCTATTTCACCTAGTAACGGTTTAAATCAAGTACCGGTGAACCTAGGGGATATGTATAACTCCGGATTTGAATTTGCATTAACCGGACATCTGGTGAATCGCAATGATTTTAGATGGGATATGACGCTTCAAGCTTCAACATTTAAAAACGAGATCACTAGTTTACCAGATCCTTTTATCAACGGAAGTAAGCGCTGGGTTGAAGGGCGTTCAAGATTTGATTTCTTTCTCTTGAGAACTGCAGGTGTTGATCCTGAGACAGGAGATCAATTGTTTTTATTATACGAGCAGAATGAAGATGGTGAAAGCGTTCCTGTAATTGACGAAACTACCGGTGAAATTGCCACCACTAACGATTGGGAAGAAACAGAAAGAGCCTATACAGGAGATTCTTCTATCCCTGATTTGCTGGGTTCTGTGTCTAATAGTTTTAGCTATAAAGGGTTTAATTTAAACTTCTTGATCACTTATGGGATAGGAGGTAAAGTATTAGATAACGGTTACTCTTCTATGATGCATAGCGGTACGTATGGAAGGTCTTTTCATCCAGATATTCTTAATGCTTGGAGAGCGCCCGGCGATGTCACCAGTGTGCCACGACTTGAAAATGGTAACGTAGACCTTGTGCGTACTCAATCTGAACGATTCCTTACAGACGCTTCTTTCTGGGCTTTAAGAAATGTAAGCTTCAGCTATAATTTTGGAGATTCGGTAACTAATACCTTAGGGCTAGATGCTCTTCGAGTTTCAATTACAGGTGAGAATTTATATCTAAAAAGTAAAAGAAAAGGTTTAGATCCTCAGTATAACCTAGCAGGGACACCATCAGCAAATGATTTTTCTCCTTCTAGAATTGTTTCACTTGGTTTAAATCTATCCTTCTAAAAAAATAATAATATGAAAAATAGACTTAAATATATACTAGTAGTATTGCTTACAATACCCATTCTATCTTGTCAAGAAGACTTTTTAGAGCGAACTCCAACAGATGCGATTTCTTCTGCTGATGCTTTGGCCAGTGAAGAAAATATGCAGCTTGTTTTAAATGGAATACACCGCGGATTGTACTCGCAATCTCAAACTGTTTTTCCTGGCGGAAATACAGCTCGTGCCAATAATCACTATTGGGTGCCTATGGGCGATAACTTGACCGGTGATTTGATTCATTCTGCTAATGCCAATAATTTATCATGGCGTTCCGTAATGCAATGGAATGAGCATACTCAAGAAACATCTCTAACATCAAGTTTACTTTGGTACCACAGATATAATATCATATTACACGCCAATTTGTTGATCAACGAGATCGAAGGTGGAGCACTGACCGAAACAGCAAGGCTCAGAAATATTCTTGGTCAAGCGTACACGTACAGAGCTTATGCATACCTTTCTTTAGTGCAGCATTATGCTAAAGGATATTTAATTGGCAATCCGGCATCAGATCCAGGGGTACCGTTATTGTTTTCATCAGAGTCGCCTTTTACAAGTGAACCCAGATCAACGGTTCAAGAAATTTATGATCAGATTGAGTCTGACTTAGATGCAGCAATAACTGCTTTTCAAGATAGTGAAGCTCCTAGCGTTGGAGGTGCAGCAGCAAAAGCGCAATTGAGCATCAATGCAGCCTATGGTTTACTTGCGCGTTGTGCGTTATCAAAAGGAGATTGGCAAACCGCAGCTGATGCTGCCGTGGCTGCACGCGACGGATTTCCTTTACTTTCTGAAGATGAATGGAAATCAGGATTTAATACAAATACCTTATCAGAAGTGATTTGGGGTAGTAATGTGATCGCTACGGAAACTACTTTCTTCAGATCTTATTTTTATCTGGCGAGTAACACTTTTAACGGTAGCCAAATTAGAAATAACCCTAAAATAGCTGATAGAAGAATGGTAGATGCTATTCCTGAAACAGATTATAGAAAAGATGTTTTTCTTCCAGATGCTCCTAATACTAACACTTCAGCGGCAAATGGTAATGGTGGATTTTCAAATAATACCAATCCTTTATATCCTACGGAAGAAGAGTTTGATGCTGCGGTAGATAGTATAAAAGCTGTGTATGGTTTAGTTGCCGGTCATAATTTACATCCGTATATGCAGTTTAAACTTAAACAAGCTAATCCGGGTACTATTGATCCTGATGATGTGATCTATATGCGCTCGTCAGAAATGTATTTGATTGAAGCAGAAGCAGAACTTATGATGAACAATTTAACAGATGCTAGAGAGGCTTTACAACCTCTAGCAGAAGCGCGAGATTCATCTTGGGAAGCCACTGATTATCCTACGGCTGAAAGCTTTCTCGAACATTTAAAATTTCAATGGAAATTAGAAATGTGGGGCGAAGGTTTTGGTTATACAAATCATATAAGATGGGATGATGGTATTGACCATGCAGCTGACGGTGGTTCCGGAGCTTCAGAGGTTCTTTATCAGCAATCTTACCAAATTGAAAGACCATCACTTAACGATGATTGGATTTTCAAAATACCTCAAGCAGAAATTGATGCTAACCCTAATTTAGGATCTGGGGATCAAAATTAGAATATAGTAGAACTGCAGTAATGAAAGCCCGGTAACACCGGGCTTTTTTATTGAAGCTGCTTAAAGGTTCGATCTCATAAGATAGTTTGCTTTGCCAAATTCCTTAATGCCCGGGCTCATAGATCAAGCGTAAAAACGAACTAAAGCGCTCGGTTTCTCTTTTAATGGGAATACCCGTTACAATACCTATTAATAAGTTTTCGGCTACATCAAGCCGCAACTGCGGTCTTATAGTCATGTCAAAATCACCTTGGTTGAATTCCTTATTAAACTCAAGACCTATAAAATTTCGGGTTCCCGAAATCATATAATGAATATTGCTATTGATCTGCCAACTGGTGTGAACTGCTCCGTCGCTAAAGTGATGGGCAATCGCGGGTCCTGTATAGATCAAACTGTGAAAATTAGACCCTATTCTTTTAGCAGCAATAAAAAACGGATTATAGACATTACCGGTAAACAATTTCCCTGCGCCATAGTTATTAAAATTTGTGAGTTCGAACTCTTGAATGTAGCCAAACGCCATACTTGTTTTGTGCTTTTCAGAAACCCAAAACGTGTATTGACCAGCGATCTTGATGCTGTTCAAACGGTTTCCGGGTGCGTCACCATTTTCTCCAATTGGGTAATGTAAAGAGAAAGGCAATTCAATTTCTAAACCCAATCGGTCTGCGGGCGCCCATTCATATTCTACAAGAGCCAGATATTCATCATAACGATCGCGATCGGTAAGGCTTAGACCAATATTCCATTCTTTTTCTCCTTTACGAGCCCCTAAATCTCGAATTAGGTCGATGTACAGCGGTTCGGCATGTAGAATTTTTAAAGGCTCTTGGCTTCCTTCAACTTCAGCAATATATAAGCTGTCTTTAATAGCATTAGGCTCGGTTTCTTGAGCATATGTATAGTGTGTGAGTACTGCCATGAGCAGCACTAATGGTAAGTGTTTCATTTTAATTTGTTTTATGAATGTATTGAATATGAGAATGCACCTCAGGTGCTGAGGTGTTCAATAATGCGGTATAAACAAATTAAGATTGGGGTGGTGGAGCGTCAACTTCCAGTGATAAAGTGCAGAAGTTTTCTAAGGCAAAAAGCGTATTCTGTTTTTTTAAAAGACTGAAATTCTGCTGAAATGCAATTGCCGATTCGTCAACGATAAAGTGATCCAGATTTACCGAAGTTTTAGAAGAAGTGTGTTCTTCAGCATCATTGTCGTCGTATTCAGGAATAATATCACCAAGATCTAGAACTTGCTCAACAACTAATTCTATAACACTTTCCTGATCATTATAATTTAAATTTTCAGCGCGATTAGGAAACAGGTCTGGGCTGTCTACACAAATATTGAGCATATAGAGCGCAATAAGCCCCCAAAATATGCGAATACCAGTATGTTTACGGCTCAGACCTGTCATTTAATTTTGTTGAACTAATGCTTCTCAATCCACTTGCGGGCATTTTCAAAAGCTTCGATCCACGGACTTACTTCATCTTTGCGTCCTTTTGGGTAGTTTGCCCAGTTCCATTGAAAGATAGAGCGTTCAATGTGCGGCATTGTTACCAAATGACGTCCGGTTTTATCAGTCATCATTGCGGTGTTGTAGCTACTTCCGTTAGGATTTGCAGGATACGCATCATAGCCATATTTAGCCACAATGTTGTATTCTTTTTCGCTAAGTGGAAGTTCAAATTTTCCTTCTCCGTGAGAGATCCAAACCCCAAGAGTAGCACCTTCTAACGTAGAAAGCATCACCGAATCGTTCTTCTGAATCTGCACACTGGTGAAGCCACTTTCGTGCTTGTGCGAATCGTTATGCAGCATTTTTGGCTTTTCGTCGTGTTCCGGATTGATCAGGTCTAATTCAACAAAAAGTTGACAACCGTTACAGATTCCTACCGAAAGTGTATCGGGGCGTGCGAAGAAATCTTTTAATGCCTTATTAGCTTTTTCATTATATAAGAAAGCTCCGGCCCAACCTTTTGCCGAACCTAAAACATCTGAGTTGGAGAAACCACCCACAGCACCAATAAACTGAATATCTTCAAGCGTTTCACGACCGGTGATCAAATCGGTCATATGTACGTCTTTTACATCAAAACCTGCGAGGTACATCGCATTGGCCATTTCGCGTTCTGAGTTACTTCCCTTTTCACGTAAGATCGCCGCTTTAGGTCTTGGTTTAGAAGCATCAATTGTTGGCCTGATTCCGGTGAAATGCTTCGGAAATTCAAACTTCAAATCTTGCTGATCAAAGTTGTTGTAACGATCTTCAGCCAATCCATTAGCCGTTTGTTTCTGATCTAATAAATAAGAAGTTTCAAACCATTTTCTTCGCAATGACGGAATATTTAAACCAATTTCTACCGAATCTTTTTTGATCAATAATTCGTCTGAAGTATTAGTCGAACCTATTTTAAAGAATTCCACTTTGTTTTCAGCCAAGGCGGCTTCAAAAGCAGCATCATTAGTTGCTTGAACGACTACACCAGCATTTTCAGCAAATAAGATTTTGATGATATCTTGTTCCGTAAATGTAGAAAAATCAACTGAAGCACCCAGTTTGTTTTCAGCAAAACACAATTCTAAGAGCGTTGTGATCAATCCGCCCGAAGCCACATCGTGACCGGCTGCTACAAGATCCTTTCTAATTAGGCTTTGTAAGGTATCGAAAGCGGTAGCAAAAGCAGCATCGTCTTTAATGCTTGGTGCTTCCATTCCCACTTTATTCTGAATTTGAGCAAACGAAGAACCGCCCAATTTAAAGTTATCTTGAGATAAATTTAGGTAGTAGATCGATCCTGCTTCAGCATCTAGAACAGGTTCAACCACGCGGTTGATATCATCACAGCTTCCTGCCGCAGAAATAATAACTGTTCCCGGAGCAAGTACGTCACCTTCAGGATATTTTTGTTTCATTGATAAGGAATCTTTTCCGGTAGGAACATTGATTCCTAAAGCGATCGCAAATTCTGAAACAGCTTCAACCGCCTCGTACAAACGCGCATCTTCACCTGCATTATTACACGGCCACATCCAGTTTGCAGAAAGCGAAACCGATTTTAAACCTTTTTCCAGCGGCGCCCACACAATGTTGGTAAGGGCTTCTGCGATACTGTTTTTACTTCCGGCAACAGGGTCGATCAATCCGCTTACGGGAGAATGCCCAATAGAAGTAGCAATTCCGTTTGAAGATTTAAAATCAAGTGCCATCACACCCACATTATTCAGCGGAAGTTGCAGTGAACCAACACATTGTTGTTTTGCCACACGACCACCTACACAACGGTCAACTTTATTGGTCAACCAGTCTTTACAAGCAACTGCTTCCAGCTGCAATACATTTTCTAAATACTCGTGGAAGTTTTCTAAAGAGTAAGAAACATCGCTGTAAATACGATGGATTTTAGTATCAACCATTACTGTTTTTGGCGAGCTGCCAAACATATCGTTCATCGCCAAATCCATTGGCGCAGCACCGGTAGTGGCCGACTTGAACGTGAAACGGTGATCGCCAGTTACGTCGCCCACTTCGTACATTGGGGAGCGCTCGCGATCTGCGATTGTTTTTAAAGTTTTAATTTGTTCGGCACCTATCACAAGACCCATACGTTCCTGCGACTCATTACCGATTATTTCTTTAGCCGAAAGGGTAGGATCACCCACCGGCAATTTATCAAGATCGATCAATCCACCAGTTTCTTCAACCAATTCAGAAAGACAGTTCAAGTGACCACCGGCACCGTGATCGTGAATAGAAACGATGGTATTCTCATCACTTTCTACCATTCCACGGATGGCATTAGCCGCACGTTTTTGCATTTCAGGATTAGAACGTTGGATTGCATTCAACTCAATTCCTGAGCTAAATGCACCTGTGTCTGCTGAAGATACCGCAGCACCGCCCATACCAATACGGTAGTTATCACCACCAAGAATTACAATTTTATCTCCGGTTTCCGGTTTTTCTTTTAAAGCTTGTTGTTTCTTGCCGTAGCCAATTCCACCGGCTTGCATAATCACTTTATCAAAACCGAGTTTTCTTCCGGCTTCATCGTGCTCAAAAGTAAGCACCGAACCTGCGATAAGTGGTTGGCCAAATTTGTTTCCAAAATCTGAAGCTCCATTTGAGGCTTTGATCAAAATATCAATGGGCGTCTGGTATAACCATTTGCGCGCCGGCATCGCATCTTCCCAAGGACGTTCTTCTTTAAGACGAGAATAGGCAGTCATATAAACTGCTGTCCCTGCGAGTGGAAGCGAACCTTGACCACCTGCCAAACGGTCGCGAATTTCACCACCGGCACCAGTCGCTGCACCATTAAAAGGCTCAACGGTGGTAGGGAAATTGTGGGTTTCCGCTTTAAGCGAAAGCACACTGTCAAATTCTTTTTCGGTATAAAAATCAGGTTTATCTGCCGTTGCAGGAGCAAACTGCGTCGCTTTAGGACCTTTAACAAAAGCCACGTTGTCTTTGTAAGCCGAAACAATCTCATTCGGATTTGCTTCGGAAGTTTTACGGATCATCTTGAATAGGGAAGAGGGCATTGTTTTTCCATTAATCACAAATGTTCCGTTGAAGATCTTGTGGCGGCAATGCTCTGAATTCACCTGACTGAAACCAAACACTTCAGAGTCGGTAAGCGGTCGGCCAATGCGCTCCGCAACACTTTCTAGATACGCTACTTCTTCTTTACTTAAGGCTAAACCTTCCTGCTCATTATAGGTTTGAATATCTTCAATAGCCTTAATGTCTTCAGGCTCGATATCAATAGTATAAATTTCCTGATCGAGCTTGCTGTATTCCTGCGAAAGCATCGGGTCAAATTCGGCCTTTCCGGCTACAAATTCTTCAATTCTTATAATGCCTTCAATTCCCATATTTTGGGTGATCTCAACGGCATTGGTACTCCAGGGTGTGATCATCGTCGCACGCGGACCAATAAAAAAAGCGTCAATTGCAGACGCTTCTATTTTAGGCTGGTTGCCAAAAAGCCAGATGAGCTTATTTGTAGTTTCTTCTGAAAGTTCAGCTTTAGCTTGAACTGCGTAAATTTTGGTGTCTTGTGAACCGAAAAAATGAATCATAGTGCTTTTACTAAGGAGCCACAAATTTAAGGATTTTTAACGGTTAGAAACACGCTTGGATTGAAACAAAATTCAACAGAAAAAAGCCTCTTTTTGTTGATAACTGAAAAATGAACCTTCTCCGTAGCTACAAAAAAGAAAAGCCTTAAAAGATGAATCTTTTAAGGCTTTAAAATGCTATTGTTTTCAGTAGCTAGGCTTTGTCTTTTTTGACCATTAAGCACATATAAAAGCCGTCATAACCGCTTTCGCTAGATAATACGGTTTTCTGCTTTTCAATACTAAAATCGCTTCCTTCCTCAGTTTTTAGGAATTTTTTGATCTGTTCTTGATTTTCTGAAGGTAGAATAGAGCAGGTTGCATAAACCATTTTTCCACCGGGTTTAACGATCTTAGAATAGTCTTTTAAAATGCTTTGCTGCGTCGCCTGAATTTTTTCAACGAAATCCGGTTGTAGTTTCCATTTGGCATCCGGGTTACGGCTTAAAACACCAAGTCCCGTACACGGCGCATCAATAAGTACACGATCTGCCGAATTGTGAAGCTTTTTAATAACCTTAGTTGAATCGATCACTCGTGTTTCAATATTAAAAGCTCCTGCACGGCGCGCACGACGCTTGAGCTCTTTTAGCTTATTTCCGTAGATGTCAAGTGCAATCAACTGACCTTTGTTATCCATTTGTGCAGCGAGATGCAGGGTTTTACCACCAGCACCTGCGCAAGTGTCTACCACGCGCATTCCCGGCTCGACGTCAAGATATGGCGCCACCAATTGTGAAGAAGCATCCTGTACTTCAAAGAGTCCGTTTTTAAAGGCTTCAGTAGTAAAAACATTGCCGCGTTCCTGTAATTGAAGCGCGTCTTTGTAAGGTTTTATATTTTCGGTCTCGTGGCCTTCTTCGGCTAAAGCGGTTTGCAACGCACCGATATCAGATTTTAAACGGTTTACGCGCAAAACAACGGGAGCTTGCTTATTTAAAGCAGCGATTTCTGCATCCCACTTGTCGCCTAGTTCTTTTTCGCCAAGCGCATCTAACCAATCAGGAATAGATTCTCTAAATTTTCGAGTGTTCGATAATTCGTCAAAACGCCCTTTAATTCTTCGGGTAGGAGTTTCTTCAAACTGATGCCAGTCTGGCAATTTTATTCCGCGTAGCGTACACCACACCGCAAATAGGCGCCAAAGATCTTTACGCTCAAAAGGCTCTTTTACATCAGCGATTTCTGCATAAAGTCGTTTCCATCTTACGATGTCATAAGTGGTTTCTGCGATAAAACTGCGGTCGCGAGAACCCCAGCGTTTGTCGCGCTTCAGTTGTTTAGCAATGACCTTATCAGCATAGCCGCCATCATTAAAAATTTCGATTAAGCCATCAATAACAGCAAAAACCAGATTGCGATGTAAACGCATAACAAATGTTTTTAAAATGCGCGCAAAGGTACAGGATTAAAAAGGAATAGTTTTAAATTCGAGAAAATTTTAAATCTATGAGATATTTATTAGGAGTGGCGCTCAGTTTAGCAGTTTTTGGTTGTAAAAATACTCCAGAACCTAAAGAATTGACTGCGATTCAAACCGTTGAAATAGAACGTATTTATGAAGATTCGGTAAGTGTGAGAGCGCTCGAAATTCTTGATGATGGCAGCGTTGCTTTTGCAGGCTCTAATGGAAAATACGGTTTGTATAATCCTACTACTAAAGTTTGGAATACAGCGGTAATGAAACGGGATAGTGTAACGCCTAGCTTTAGAGCAGTTGCGCATACTGCTGAAGATTTCTTTATGCTCAGTATTGAAAGTCCGGCGTTGTTGTACAAAACTGGAGATTCCGGTGCTATGGAATTGGTTTATGAAGAAAATGATCCTAAAGCTTTTTACGACTCTATGACCTTCTGGAATGATCAAGAAGGAATAGCTATGGGAGATCCTACTGAAAATTGTATCTCAATAATCATTACTCGAGATGGAGGGAATACGTGGACTAAGGTTTCTTGCGATATCTTACCTGAAGCAGCGGAAGGGGAAGCGGCGTTTGCAGCAAGCAATTCTAATATTGCTGTGTATGAGAATAACGCATGGATCATCACCGGCGGAATGAAATCAAGGGTTTTGCATACCGGTGACAAAGGAAAAACCTGGGAAGTATTTGACACCCCATTAAAACAAGGAACTTCAACTACCGGTGGATATTCAATTGATTTTTATGACGAAAATACCGGGGTAGTAATCGGCGGGGATTACACCAACGCAGAAGGTAACGAGGCAAATAAAGCGATCACGCACGACGGTGGTAAGACTTGGGCGTTGCTAGCAGATAAGGCAGCACCGGGCTACCGTAGCTGCATTCAGTTTATTCCAAATACTAAAGGCAAAGAATTGTTGGCGATAGGCTTTGAAGGGATCGACTATTCTAGTGATCAAGGAGCCACTTGGAAAAACTTGAGTAGTGAAGGCTTTTTTACGGTACGCTTCTTAAACGATTCAACCGCTTACGCAGCAGGAAGCAACAGGATAGCAAAGCTTAAGTTTAAGCGCTAGGCCAAAAAAAATGCGACTCTTTTGAGTCGCATTTTTCGTTTTAACGCTAATAAAACTAAATATATAAATCAATAGGTAAATCGTTTTGAAGGCGAATCAAAGGTTTAGTCTTTCCCTTTTCGTTTTTTGTATTCTTCCCAAAGTTTTCTGCCAAATTTATGCTCGGCTTCCGGAAGGAAAACCATTTTAGAAGCAGGAAGCTTTTGCGTAAGATCAGTCATCAACTGACTTTCAATCTCATACTTGCTTCTTTGAATGTCATTATACTCAGCCATTAATTTGTTGGCTTCTTTTTCCGTCAGATTTTTTTTAGAGCCTGATTCAAAGAATTTTTCTTCAAATAGAGCGCGTTCTCTAGAGCGTAAATCCACCATCTTACAATCGTAAGTGTTGTAAATAGGCCAGAATTTTTCGGCTTCAGCAGGAGTCAGATTCAGCTCTTCCGTTAAAAACGGAACCCGAAGCGCCTTAATTTGCTCGTGTCTATCTTTCTTTTGTGCCTGGCCACTAAGACCCAAACACAACACGAAAATGATTATTAAATTTTTCATAGTTTTTTGTTTATTGATCAAGTAACGAACTCTGAACAATGTCTTGATCTACATACTCATAGATCAGTTCTTCGCTCACAGTTTCGTTATCAAATATCGAGGTGCTATTCTCGATGGTGCTCAACTCTTCAGCAGAAAGGTAGTCTTGAACACGCTCTTCTTCTTCAAAGTAGTTTTCAAGACTGGTTATGCTAAGGGAGTCAAACTGCATTTCTTTTTCTATGGGATTCACCACATTAAAGAGTACAAGCAACACCGCTGCAATCGCCGCAACTGTAGCTGCTATAGTTTTAAAATTATATTCAACAAGCTTTCCTTTAGGCTTATTTTGATTGAGAATAACCTGTTCTACTTTTTCAAAGTATTGTGCAGGTACGCTAAATCCATCATTTTTATTAGGGAAAAGCTCTTGAAATTTGAGTTCAGTAAGCAGCCTATTCTCAAAAGACTCAAAGTAGCCTAGAGGAATATTAAACTGCTGCTTGTTATTTTCTTTTTTGCTTTTCATCGTTTTTTTAGACTTTATTGGTCTTAAAAGGTTTAATGTGCTGTCACGTATTCTGTTATCTTTTTTACCGCGTGATGGTAGCTCGCTTTGAGTGCTCCTTCTGAAGTTCCTAATATTTCAGATATTTCATTGTATTGCAATTCATCAAAATACTTCATCACAAAAACCTGCTTTTGTTTTGTAGGTAGCGTGTCTATCGCCTGTTGTAATTTAAGCTGCGCATCATCACCATTAAAATACGGGTCACTCGTAAGATTAGTAACTAAACTCTCTTGCACCTCTTCATTACTTATATGCGTTGTACGTTTTCTCTTTTTAATAAATGTTAGGCTCTCATTCGTTGCAATACGGTAAAGCCAGGTGTATACTTGACTCTCACCATTAAAATTATGCAGGTTTTTATAAACTTTTATAAAGGTGTTTTGCAGCACGTCATCTGCGTCATCATGAGAAATCACCATGCGACGTATGTGCCAATACAAACGCTCTTTGTATTCAGAGACTAAGTCCTCAAATTTTAAACTTTCGATGGTATGGATTTCTAAATTATTCAATGCTGCTCTTTAGTAACCTTTGTATGACTATTTATTTATCCAATGGTTTAAAAGCAAAACGATAAAAAATAGTTAAAGCCTCAAGATCTTGAAATTTACAGATAATTCCTTTAAGAATTACAAGTAATAAAAATTATTAGAATCGATTAAAAGCATAAAAACGAGATTAAATACATTAATTTCTTGTTTGAACGAAAAATTGAACCTATATTTGGAAGGTTAATAATAGTAAATGAGTTAATTGATATTGTTGTAAAGGCCCAAAACATTGAAATCCTTTTTTGCCCCAAGTATTAAAGTTGATTTTAAACTGCGTTTAAAAAACCCAACAAAAGCATTCACAGCAATAAAAAAATCCGCATCAGATGATGCGGATTTTTTAGTTTAGTAACCTTGTGTATTAAAACGGTTATGTGTTGCAATACCATAACCCAATTACTCAAAAGACTGCATTTCTACCAGCTTTTTATAGGTTCCGTTTAAGGCGAGCAATTCTTGATGCTTACCTTGTTCTACGATTTTACCTTTTTGCATTACAATGATCTGATCTGCATTTTGAATGGTCGAAAGACGGTGCGCAATCACAATAGAGGTACGATTCATCATCATATTTTCGAGTGCTTTTTGAACCAGACGCTCGCTTTCGGTATCTAATGCCGAAGTTGCTTCGTCAAGGATCATAATTGGCGGATTCTTCAATACAGCGCGGGCTATTGACAAACGTTGCTTTTGACCACCACTTAGTTTGTTTCCGCTGTCCCCAATATTGGTATCTAATTGTAGTGGAAGCTCACTTACAAATTCCCAGGCATTGGCAACTTTAAGTGCAGCGATCACCTCGTCATCGCTGGCATCAGGTTTACCTAGTAAAATGTTGTTGCGTACCGTATCATTAAAAAGAATAGAGTCTTGGGTGACTAAGCCCATTTGCGCCCGTACCGAAGCTTTTGTGAGCTCCTTAATATTTTTTCCGTCTAGCTTTATGGAGCCTTCATTTACATCATAAAAGCGGGTAACAAGGTTGGCGATGGTACTTTTACCGCTACCGCTTTGTCCAACCAATGCAATGGTTTTACCTTTAGGAACCACTGCGTTAAAGTTGGTAAGTACATTCTCATCTTCATATTTAAAGGAAACATTTTCAATATGTACCGCATCTTGAAACTCTTGCGCAGTTTGTGCATCGGGAGCATCTTTGATAGTCGTTTCTGTATTTAAGACTGAAAGAATACGTTCTGCTGCGGCGTTTCCTTTTTTAACGCTATAAGAGGCTTTACTAATTTGTTTTGCAGGAGTTAGGATCTGGTAAGATAATCCTAAAAATGCAATGAATTGCGAAGCTTCTAGTGAACCTTCTACAAGTACCATCTGGCCTCCAAACCATAAGATCACAACAATCACAAAAATTCCTAAGAACTCACTCGTGGGAGAAGCTAGATTTTGACGATTGACCAAGCTGTTTAGAATACCGTTCAGTCGTGTGGTACTTGCTCTAAATTTCGCTCTAAACTGATCTTCCCCATTAAAGCCTTTAATGATTTTGAGGCTCGAAAGCGTTTCTTCAACAATAGATAAAAACGCACCATTTTCTTCCTGCGCCTGATTAGATTGTTTTTTAAGCGATTTCCCAATACGTGAGATAATGATCCCGGAAATTGGTAAAAACACAAACACAAACAACGTGAGTTTACCACTGATCACCACCATCGCAAGAATGGTAAAAATGATGGTAAGCGGCTCGCGGACCACCATTTCTAAAATAGATAGAAAAGAAACTTCAACTTCTTGCACATCTGCTGTGATTCTTGAGATGGTATCGCCTTTGCGCTTTTCAGAGAAATAAGCGACCGGCAATTCTAAGAGTTTATCATAGATCGCATCGCGCACATCACGCATTACACCATTACGTAAAAAAGTTATGAAAAACGTAGCGAGATAGCCAAAGATATTCTTCAGAAAAAACAATACTACCACAATGGCACAGATAAAAACAAGTGCCGAAAGTTCGTTGTCTGCAACTTGCTGACTTACGTAATAATAAAAGGAATTGAACACGTAGTCTTTTACACCGCTCCAGCCTTCCCATACCGGTAATTCGTTGATACGCTTATTTTTATCAAATAAAATATCAATAACCGGAATGAGCGCAAGAAAAGACAACGTGCTAAAAATTGCATATAGAATGTTGCAAACAATATTTAAGACCGCATACTTTTTATAGGGTCTTGCAAATTGCATGATTTGTTTAAAGTAATTCATAAAGTAAAGTTCCCGGAAAGGAGTTTAAAAAAATTCGCCTCATTGATTTCTGGTGAAACAGAAATAATGAGGCGAATTTACTTCAATTCTTCTGGAATCGATATTTGTTTAGCTTAAGATTCCATCAGATGTGTATTTATTGGTAAGAAACCGACTTTTAAAGGCCGAGTTCTTTACGTATTCCGGCGATTTTAGCGTCTAACTTTTCTTCGGTTGTATCAAGTGCGTCAAGACTTTCAACAGATTCGTTTACGCTGATGTAAAACTTGATTTTTGGTTCTGTACCACTAGGACGCGCAGCGATGCGTGATCCTTCTTTAGTGTGGTATATTAAAACATTAGATTTAGGAATAGTAATATCTACAGATTCTCCGGTAGTTGTTTTCAGCGATTTTGAAGATGCATAATCATCAATTTGCACAACTTGCTCCCCGTTGATCGTCGTTAACGGATTTTCACGAAGATCAATCATCGTTTGTTTAATTTCTTCAGCACCAGAGATTCCTTTTTTAACCAATGATGTCAAATCTTCTTTGTAGAAACCGTGTTTTACATAAAGTTCCTGTAGTTTTTTATAGAAAGAAGAACCCTCGCTTTTAGCTTTAGTTACGATCTCGCAGGCGAGTAGGGTAGCGGTAACCGCGTCTTTATCACGCACAAAATCACCTACCATATACCCAAAACTTTCTTCACCACCACCAATGAAATTTTGATTAGGGTGGTCTTTGATCATTTTAGCGATCCATTTAAAACCGGTAAGGCCTAATTTACATTCTACATTGTAAGACTCTGCCAAAACATCCATCATAGGCGTAGAAACAATCGTAGAACCTATGAATTCGTTTCCTTTAGCTTTATTCTTAGAGAAATACAGGTCTAATAAGAAATCGGTCATAACAACCATGGTTTGATTTCCGTTAAGAAGTTGAAGTTTGCCTTCGTTGTTGCGTACGGCAATACCCAGACGGTCACAGTCAGGATCTGTACCAATTACAATATCTGCATTTTTTTCTTCGGCTAGTTCCAGCGCCATTTTAAGCGCTTCAGGCTCTTCCGGGTTGGGAGATTTTACCGTTGGGAAATTTCCATTTGGAGTGCGCTGTTCTTCTACAACGTGAACATTTTTATATCCGGCGTCCTTCAGTACATCTGGAATTATGGTTACTGAAGTTCCGTGTAACGGAGTAAACACAATAGTCACGTCATCGCGATGCTTATCAAGTTCAGTAAAGCTTCCATTTTTCAGCGAAGCTTCAATAAAAGCCTGATCAACGTCTTTGTCAATGTAGGTTATATGTTCTTTTTTTGCCGAAAAGTTTACAGCGTCGTAATCTAGACTTTCAATCTCAGCAACAATCTCTGAATCTTGAGGTGGCACTAACTGCCCACCATCTTGCCAATACACTTTATAACCATTATACTCGGGAGGATTATGGCTTGCTGTTAATACGATTCCGCAGTGACATTCTAAGTGTTTTACCGCAAAACTCAACTCTGGAGTTGGTCTCAAATCACTAAATAAATAAACCTGAATATCGTTTGCAGAAAATACATCTGCTACGACCTGAGCCAGCTCTTTACTATTGTTGCGGCAATCATAAGCAATAGCTACTTTAGGTGTTTCACCCTTAAACGTTGCTTTTAAATAATTAGATAAGCCTTGTGTATTTTTACCTAACGTATATTTATTAATGCGATTGGTGCCCACACCCATAATACCGCGCATTCCGCCGGTACCAAATTCTAGGTTTTTGTAAAAACTCTCGTTGAGTTCGTCACCATTAGCATCGATTAGTTGTTGTACTTTTTCTTGAGTTGTCGTATCAAAAGTAGAAGAAAGCCAAGATTTGGCTTTAGCTATAATTTCAGAGTTCATAGATTATAAAAAGTTGATTGAACCAAAAATAGGGATTTCAAATGGAGTATGCTTTAGTTAAAACCCTTTTTGTCTTTTATTAAATATCGAGGTCGTTCATGCTTGGTGCGTTGCACGAGTTCGCCAAGAAATCCTGCAATAAATAGTTGCATTCCAATGATCATACTGGTGAGTGCTAAGTAAAATTGCGGACGCTGCGTTAACAGCCGAGCGGTTGGGTTGATGAATAATTTATCGATCCCTAAATAAGCTGCGAGGCCAAAACCAATGATAAACATGATTGCGCCTAACGTGCCAAATAAATGCATGGGGCGCTTTGCAAAATGCGTTGTAAACCAAATGGTTAAGAGATCAAGAAATCCTTTAATAAAGCGATCTGCACCAAATTTTGTCTGACCGTATTTGCGTGCCTGATGCTGTACCGGTTTTTCGGTAATGTTGATGAATCCTGCGTTTTTTGCAAGTAGCGGAATGTAGCGATGCATATCACCGTAGACATCAATATTCTTAACCACCTCATTGCGATAAGCTTTAAGACCGCAATTAAAATCGTGTAATTGGAGTCCGCTGGTTTTACGCGCGGCAGCGTTAAATAATTTGGATGGAAGGTTTTTAGTAAGAACTGCATCGTAGCGCTTTTTCTTCCAGCCGGAAACAATATCGTAACCTTCTTCAGAAATAAGACGGTATAGTTCAGGAATTTCATCAGGACTATCTTGTAAGTCGGCGTCCATTGTGATAACCACATCTCCTTCAACAGCTAGAAAACCTGCGTTGAGCGCCTGGCTTTTTCCGTAGTTGCGATTGAAGCAAATGCCCTTAACATTAGGATTATGGAGTGCTAATGCCTCTATTTTTTGCCACGAACCATCGGTACTGCCATCATCTACAAAGAGAAGCTCATACGTATATCCCTCTTTTGAGATCACACGTATGAGCCAGTCATATAATTCTTGTAAAGATTCTTTTTCGTTAAGTAAGGGTATAACTACCGATAGCTGCATATATAATTTATTGGTGCGGATTGTTGCGCTTCAAAATTAAGCCACTTATAAGAGATATGATAAAGCCAAAGAAAATTCCTGCAACGATCTGAAATGAAGATTGTACCCAAGGTTGTGCAAATTTCCCTGCAAATTCTAGCGCTTGGTTTATTTGAGCTTCGGTCATATTGGGTTGTGTGGTAATCATAGCTTCTCTTTGTTTTTCGATGATCAATTCCGTAAATCCGGGCTCAATTACTGTCAAGAAGATATAATTGTAAAGCGCTCCTATGATAGCACCAATTAAAGCAATACCTACACCAACTTTTAATGCATCTTTAAGGTCCATATAACCTCCGTTACCATTTCTAAAAACTTTCTGTCCATAAGAAATACAACCTATCATAATTAGAAAACTTACCACAGCAGTGATCCAGCTTTGCTCAAGTAAGTTGTTGGTTACATAAAGTACTACCGCTAAAATAATAGTAAGAAGTCCTAGTAGTCCGCCATAGGTTAGGGCTACTTTTCCGGTGGTTAGTTTTTGATCTTCCATAAATAAAGGATTAAGTTTGTAAATGTACATATAAGGGTCCTATAGACCTACGTTTTTATAACTGCTGATAAGTAATCTTCACGGTAAAATTGTTACAGAAAAATTCTTTTAGAATAAAAATGTAATTAATTATTTAAAACCCCTTGTCAGATTATAAATTATTTCTAAATTTGCACCTCAAAATTGAGCAGATTTTAAAGCATTTACGATGAAAAAAGAGATACATCCAGAAAATTATAGAGTAGTAGCATTTAAAGACATGTCTAACGACGAGGTTTTTTTAACTAAATCTACTGCTAATACAAAAGAAACTATTGAGGTTGATGGTGAGACTTATCCTTTGGTAAAATTGGAGATCTCTAGAACTTCACACCCATTTTACACCGGTAAATCTAAATTGGTTGATACTGCTGGTCGTATTGACAAGTTCAAAAACAAATACAAGAAATTCGCTAAATAAGCGATTTGAATATACTTTAAAAAGCCTTTGCAAATGCAAAGGCTTTTTTTATGCCGATTAGTGAGGGATTTTAGTTTTTATCAAATAAGGCGTTCATTATGCGATTGATTCCTTTAAAGCCAAAGTAGATGGCTAACGTCGCCGCTACAAAACCCAAAATAAGCACGGGGATGTACAGCGGATGCTCACTATTTTTAAACGCTTGATAAATAATACCCGGACCTAAAAACATAAATAGGAGCGAGGTGGCCATTGTGCGTACGCCTCTGGCTAAGGCTTCTTTATTGGTTGCCATTTAAATAGGTATTTACTGCGGCTCTAACTGAACCATTTTCTTTTAAAAGTTGCGCTGCTTCTTCAGCGCTTACTGGAATTTCAGACTGAATCATGCGTATACCGCGATCTACAAGTTTGTCGTTGCTGAGTTGCATATCTACCATTTTATTGCCTTTTACTTTCCCCAGCTGAATCATCGCCGTAGTCGAAATCATATTCAATGCCAACTTTTGCGCGGTTCCTGCTTTCATTCGGCTGCTGCCGGTTACAAATTCTGGACCCACGACAATCTCTACCGGATATTTTGATTCAATTGCAATTGGGCATCCTTTGTTGCAGGTAATGCTTCCGGTGGTGATATTATTTTTATTACAAGCTCTTAGAGCGTGTAAAACATAAGGAGTCGTGCCCGAAGCAGCAATACCAATAACCACATCTTGTTCAGAAATGTTATGTGCCTTAAGATCTTCCCAGCCTTGCGTGGTGCTGTCTTCAGCGTTTTCAACAGCTTTTCTGATAGCCGTTTCGCCTCCTGCGATTAAACCTATGACCAGATCATGTGATACACCAAATGTGGGCGGACATTCAGAAGCATCCACAACTCCTAGTCTTCCGCTGGTACCTGCGCCCATATAAAAAAGTCTTCCGCCTTTTTTCATTTGAGCAACCAATTGATTGACCAAAAGTTCAATTTGTGAAATCGCTTTTTCAACTGCTTGAGGTACGGTTTTATCTTCAGTATTGATACTATGGAGCAGCGTAGTGACACTCATCTTTTCTAAGTCTGAATACTTAGAGTCTTGTTCTGTAGTTTTTGTAAAGCTCATAATGCTTTTCAGTAGAAATTAATGGATACGCAAGTTACATTATTCAATAATTATCGAAGCAGTATAGACTTGGCTTATCGAAAAATAACCTATTGGATAATGTGCATCATTTGTTTCGTTGACAATATTTCCGCGAATGACCGAAGGAGCCGGAACAAACGGATTTCCTGAAGCCTGGCCTGATTGATTTATAGTCACGGTCATAAAATCTGAGAAGGCTTTATTGACGCCTAGCAATTCTATATTCAGCGTGTCGTTTGGTTTCAAATCTTCATAGAAAAAGGAGAATGAAAACTGCTGATTTTGATAAAATGTATCTTCGCTGGTAAGATATTGGCCTTTATCAAGATCAAAAAGATAGTAATTGGTTTGATTAGGAGCATCGGTATAGGTGATGATCACTTCGGTCTCATCACCAGCAAAAAGACTTCCGTCACCTTGTTCAACTTGATCTATAGGCACAGCATTTACAAATTGAGTAGTGGCGCTGTAAAACTCTTCTTCATATTCAATAGCTAAGGAAACAGGCCCTTGTATTAATTCTTCTCGCGGAAGAACAGTGCTGTAAAACCCGTTTTCTTCTGCTTGCAATGTATAGGTTTGATTGCTGGTTGTTAAGCTAACCAAAGCATCATTTACTTTAGGAATGCTGTCGGCATAGTAATCTGTAGTTTTAGAAAGTTTTAGATAGGCTTCCACTAGAAATGTATCAGTATCCGGTATGCGCATAACGGCGTCAATTACCAGTCGCTCTTGAGTAGGCGGAAGATCTACCTCGATGGTGTCTTGACAACTTACCAGAAGAGTCATTAAGATCAAAACGATATAGCAATTTTTAAGGCGTTTCATCAAAATTTAAAATTATAGGTTACTGAAGGCAGAATACCAAAAATGGTCGTTCGTACCGCTTCATTAGAGCCGGTATCTTCATTAGTTCTAAACGTGATCGAAGCTGCATTCATACGATTATAAGCATTGTAAATACTAAAAACCCACGAGCCTTTAAACTTCTTGTTTTGATTTCTTGGCGTTAGCGTAGCCGAAAGATCTAGTCGATGATAGGCAGGTAAGCGCTGTTGATTACGCCCGTCATAATTGGTGATGTTTAGCCCTTGAAATTGCGACTGACTCACCGGAAAATTTGTAGGTTGTCCTGTTTGAAAAATGAAATTGGCATTAAAGGTCCATTTTTTATTGGCCTCGTAGCTTAAATATGCGCTAATGTCGTGGGTTTTATCATACGCTGAAGGATACCAGTTACCGTCGTTGATGCCGGTTTCTTGTGGTGTTCTACCCGGTGTTTGTTGTTCGCTTCGGGATAACGTATAGGCTAGCCAACCTGTAAATTGCCCCTTGTTCTTTTTAGCCAAAAACTCAAGACCATAAGCACGTCCTTTTCCTGCCAGTACTTCGGTTTCTATGTTTTCATTGGCGATGAGCTGTGCGCCGTTGCGATAATCCAGTCTGTTTTGTACATCCTTATAGAATACTTCGGTTTCTATAGAAAACTCGTTATTTTTTATTTTTCTGAAATATCCTAAAGCATATTGATCTAAAATTTGTGGTTTTAAATACGGGCCGCTGGGTGCATAAACATCTAATGGAGTAGGAGCATTAGTATTTGATATGAGGTGTAAATACTGCGCCATTCTGTTATAGCTGGCTTTTACAGAACTGTTATCATTCAGTAAATAAGACAAGGATGCTCTGGGCTCAATATTGGTAAAATCAGCTAAACGACCGGTATTAGACTGAATTTCTACAGGTTCAGCAGGCTGGTAAATACTAAGTGAAGCATTATAAGTAAGCGGTTGATCGTTTTGATAGACTGCGAAAGAATCTTGTCCCAAACGGGTAAAATGACTCAATCGGGCGCCATATTTTACGATCAATTTATCGCTGAAATCTTGTTCAGCTTCGATATAAGCCGAAAATTCATTAGCGTATTTATGCGTCAGCTGCGATGGAATGATTCCGCTGTCCGGGCGGTTTGGCGTGATCGTCGCAGGATTAAAACGGTAATAGATGTTGTTGAAACCATAGCTAAGCTTGATTTCGCTATTTAAATAATGCTGAAAATCGTACTTCAAGTTAAAATTGCGAATGCCTGAATCGTATTGAAAGCCCACGAAATCCAGTAATAAACCGTAGTAATAATCAGAGTAGATCATAGAAAGATTAGAAAAAATCTTGTCTGAGAAAATATGATTCCATCTTAGGTTAAGAGTTGAGTTTCCGTAGGTGTTGACAAAACTTTCGCTTACGCCAAAAAGATCACGACCAAAATAGCCTGATAAAAAAAGACTGTTCTTTTCGTCGAGATTGTAATTGAGTTTTGCGTTTAGATCGTAAAAATAGGCTTTGTTATCTATGTCAAATAACGGAAGAAAAAGATGCGCATAAGAAGCTCTTCCACCAATAAGAAAAGCTGATTTATTCTTTACAATTGGTCCTTCTACAAGCAATCTGCTGGCTACTGCGCCGATACCGCCATTTGCATGAAATTCTTTGCTATTACCTTCTTTCTGATAAATATCAAGCACCGAAGACACCCGCCCGCCATACCGCGCGGGGATTCCTCCTTTATAGAGTTTGAGATCTTTTATCGCATCTGGATTAAAAACAGAGAAAAATCCAAAGAGATGCGAAGAATTAAATATGATGGCTTCATCAAGAAGGATTAGGTTTTGGTCAACAGCTCCGCCACGTACATTAAAACCGGAAGCGCCTTCACCGGCGCTGGTGACTCCGGGAAGAAGCAAAATTGATTTGATCACATCTGCCTCGCCTAGGACCACAGGAATCTGTTTTATAGTTTGCGCAGTTAGCGTATTTACACTCATTTGCGGCTTTCTAATGCTCAATTGTTCCACATCCTCTTCAATCACGACTTCGTCTAAAGTCTCAGTACTCGCATTAAGCGAAAAATTTAGTTTTTGATTGGCGTCAAGTACTAAGGATTCCGAAATGCTTTCAAATCCTAAAAAGCTAATTTGAAGTGTGTATGTTCCTTCGGGCAGAGTAATGGAGTAGAAGCCGTATTCATTAGTAACAGCGCCTTTATTGAGTTCGGGAATGATGACGTTAACTCCAATTAGGGTCTCGTTAGATTCCGCAGAAGTTATGATACCGCTGAGCGTATGATTTTTTTGTCCTGAAACCAGATGGCACATCAAGAGGAAGAAAACCAAAAAGTATGTTTTTCTCAAGCTTTTTTTTCTCAAAAATAAGAGACTTAGTGCATTGAAGCACAACTTTATGAAAATAAAAATGGGTTACCGTGAAGTAACCCATTTTAAATTCTAAATATTAAAACCGCTAAGAGTTGATGATTGCGTTTAGCGTTGCACTAGGTCGCATTGCAGATGAAGATTTGTCTTCATCCGGGAAATAATACCCACCGAGTTCTACCTCAGATCCTTGTGCATCTAATAATTCTTGAAGTATTTTTTCTTCATTGGTTTCCATTTCGCTAGAAATTTCAGCAAAGTGTACTTGCAATTCTTTATCCTTATCCTGCGCAGCCAAAGCTTGAGCCCAATAAAGAGCCAAATAAAAATGACTTCCGCGGTTGTCTAATTCGTTTACCGCACGAGAAGGCGATTTCTTATTGTCTAAGAATTTAATGGTTGCCTCGTCTAAAGTTTCCGCTAATACTAAAGCTTTAGGATTATCGTTGGTAGTACCCTCGTGTTCGAGAGAAACCGCCAAGGCTAAAAATTCACCTAAAGAGTCCCAACGTAAATGACCTTCTTCTACAAATTGCTGTACGTGCTTAGGAGCAGAACCTCCTGCACCGGTTTCAAATAAACCACCACCATTCATTAATGGAACAATTGAAAGCATTTTTGCACTCGTACCAACTTCAAGGATAGGGAAGAGGTCTGTGTTGTAGTCACGCAATACGTTTCCGGTAACTGAGATCGTATCTTTGCCTTCTTTCATACGTTTTAAGCTGAAGCGCGTTGCTTCAACAGGTGACATAATCTGAATGTCTAAACCTGCAGTATCGTGGTCTTTAAGATACACATTTACTTTTTTGGTCAACTCTGCATCGTGTGCACGATTTTTATCTAACCAGAAGATCGCAGGAACACCGGTAGCTTTAGCGCGATTTACCGCTAATTTAACCCAGTCTTGTACCGGAGCATCTTTCGTTTGGCACATTCTCCAGATATCACCTTCCTCAACGCTATGTTCAATAAGAACTTTGCCCGAAGCATCAACTACCTGAACTTTTCCGGTAGTAGCGATCTCAAATGTTTTGTCGTGAGAACCATATTCTTCAGCTTTCTGAGCCATTAGCCCTACGTTAGGAACAGTACCCATAGTAGTTGGATCAAAAGCACCATGTTCTTTACAGAAATCGATTGTTTCTTGATAAATACCAGCATAGCTACTGTCTGGAATAACTGCTTTAGTATCCTGAGATTTACCTTCAGCATTCCACATCTGACCGCTATTTCTAATCATTGCCGGCATAGAAGCATCAATGATCACATCACTAGGCACATGCAGGTTAGTAATCCCTTTATCAGAGTTTACCATAGCGAGGTCAGCACGTGTTTCAAGAGTGTCTAAAATCGCCTTTTCAACTTCATTTTTCTTCGCTTCCGGCAGTTTATTGATGTCATTTAATAAATCACCAAGACCATTCCTAGTATCTACACCTATAGATTTTAAATCCTCACCGTACTTCTCAAAAACCTCTTTGAAATATACTTTCACTGCGTGACCAAAAATGATGGGATCAGAGACCTTCATCATTGTCGCTTTCATGTGAATAGAGAATAGAATCCCCTGTGCTTTGGCGTCTTCGATCTGCTCGCTTAAAAATTTAAGCAAAGCCGCTTTGCTCATTAAGGTAGCATCAATAATCTCACCTTCTTTGAGAGCTACTTTTTCTTTTAATGTTTTCTTAGTTCCGTTGTTGTCAACGTGTATGATGTCAACCGAAGTAGCTTCTGGTAAAGTAACAGACTTTTCGTTTGATCTAAAATCTCCGCTAGCCATTGTCGCAACGTGCGATTTGCTGTCTTTAGACCAAGCTCCCATACTGTGCGGATTCTTACGCGCGTATTCCTTAACCGGTTTTGGAGCACGTCTATCTGAATTACCTTCACGCAAAACAGGGTTTACAGCACTACCTAAAACCTTAGCATAACGTTGTTTAATTGCCTTTTCTTCGTCGGTTTTAGCTTCTTCTGGGTAATTAGGAACCGCAAAACCTTTTGCTTGCAATTCTTTGATCACAGCAGTAAGCTGTGGTACAGAAGCACTAATGTTAGGAAGTTTAATGATGTTTGCTTCCGGACTTTTAGCTAGTTCTCCTAGCTCTGCCAATGCGTCGCTCACTTTCTGATCTTCTTTAAGAAAGTCAGAGAAGTTTGCGAGTAAACGCGCAGCTAAAGAGATGTCTTTTACTTCAAATTCTATATTTGCCGGTTTAGCAAACTTGCTTATAATAGGAAGAAAAGAGTGCGTAGCTAACGCCGGAGCTTCATCAGTTTTGGTGTAAGCTATTTTAGATGTTTTGGTTGACATAAAAATGAGTTCGTTTAATAAGTCTTGATTTTAATTCTGTCATTAAAAAAGGGGTAAATTCTTTTAATAAAAATAATTTCAAGAATAATTTAGTGGATTGCAAATATAGAATTTTCGGGTAGATTTTAACACTTAAATTCTTCTTAAAGCCTGTGAAATTGGGAGTAAGCTTCATTTTGAAGAATATTTCTAAATAATCTAATAAAAAAGCTCTGTTGTGATATTTGCTATCGCAACAGAGCTTCTAATGTGTTGATTTTTTACCAGTGAACCCTTGAAGTTCCAAAGGCAAGAATATTAGTACTTGCACCGTAAATCAAAACATAGAGATTACAGTCTTTTGTAATCCCGCCCAATACCTTTACATGTTTAAAAAAAACTACTGCTATACAGTGGTAATGATATTGGAAACAAAGTGAATATTTTAATTCACTTTTAAACGTTTGACTATTTCAAATATAGTAAATATTCTATATCGTTATCGTAAAATATGCAATTTTTATTATTAACCGTTGATTAACAGGGGTTATCAACAATTGTTGATGATGTACGTAGCAAAAAAAATGCTCTCAATTGAGAGCATTTTTACTATATCTTGAAAGATCAAATTATTTTCTAACTTCTTTAATTCTAGCTTTCTTACCAGTAAGACCTCTAAAGTAGTAGATACGTGATCTGCGCACTTTACCTCTCTTATTGATTTCAATTTTTTGAAGTGCAGGCATATTGATTGGGAAAATACGCTCAACACCTACAGTACCAGACATTTTTCTGATAGTAAAAGTTCTGGTCACTCCAGTACCGCGTACTTGGATTACAACACCTCTAAAGAACTGAGTACGTACTTTTTCACCTTCACGAATTTCATAGTAAACAGTGATCGTATCACCAGCACTAAATTCTGGGAATTCTTTTTTCTCTACAAATTCGTTTTGTACAAAACTGATTAAATCTTCCATTTTTAAGATTTTTTAAAATTGAATAAAAGCAACATTCACGTATCTCGCCAGAGGTTGGTTCTATGAGCGTGCAAATTTACTATAAAAAATAGATTAGACAATTCTCTAAACTATTTTTTTTGAAGAATTTATCCGTTACTCGTTAAGTAGATCAGGACGGCGATTTTTTGTGTGTTTATAGGCCTGCTCTTCACGCCAAGCCTCAATTTTAGGAGTGTTTCCTGAAGTAAGTATTTCAGGGACTTTCCAGCCTTTATAGTCAGCAGGTCGAGTATACACCGGTGGAGCCAGCAAATCATCCTGAAAAGAATCAGTTAATGCTGAAGTTTCATTGCCTAGAACCCCGGGAATTAATCTAATTACCGCATCACACAAAATTAAGGCTCCCAATTCGCCACCACTCAAAACATAATCTCCGATGGAGATCTCTCGAGTTATGAATTGATCACGTACACGCTGGTCAACACCCTTATAATGACCACAAAGGATTATGATATTCTTCTGTAACGAAATGGTATTTGCAATTCCCTGATTAAGCGTTTCTCCATCAGGTGTCATATAAATGACTTCGTCATAATCACGTGCTGCTTTTAGCTCACTTATGCACTTGTCAATAGGTTCAATCATCATAACCATTCCGGCTCCTCCACCATATTGATAGTCATCAACCTGTTTATAAGCGTTGGTAGCGTAGTCTCTAAGGTTATGAAAATGTACTTCAACAAGACCTTTTGCGATTGACCGTTGCATTATAGAAGCCTCAAACGGACTCTTTAAAAGCTCTGGGACAACCGTAATTATATCAATGCGCATAAAAACTGCATTATTTTTTGTTGTTTTTAACCGCTTTGTTGCGCTCGTCCTGTAGTAAACGTCCCATTTTTTGTTCCTTCTCTAAGGCTTTTTTACGATACTCTTCGTATTCGTGCTCAGTGTCGGCTAACTTTTGTCTGGCCTCTTGAGTATGGGCGTTACTTCCTTTAAATTTGAATATAAAGAATACTAGAGCCAGTGCTAAAACAGCAACGATACCCCACATCATTCCCATGTAACCTCCTTTACTCATAGGGATTCCTAAGAAAAAGATAGAGTCTTTTTCTTCTCGGGTTTTGTCAAGAGTGCTTTGTGTATCTTCTAGCGATTTGTTCAACTCGCTGATCTTTGAATCTTGTGTTTGAATCTCATTTTGAAGATTTACAATCTGACCTTTTAAATCATTAATACTATCTGCAGCATTACTTTTAAGTTTAGCTAATGCATTTTGCTTCACTACTTTGTATTCTTGATAATTATTAGAATTTTCAAGTAGATCTTCAAACTGCTGAGAGATTGTATTTACTTTAGGCTCAGCAGGCTGCTCAGTAGTTTGTGTTTCTTGAGCAGAAACTGCTGTGATTGCAAAAAATAGGAGTAAAAAGTTGATTTTTATAGTATTCATTTCAGGCTAGTCATTTTTCTGTTTGTGGGAAAACGGAACGTAATCCTTCTTAGTATATCAAAGGGGCAAAAATAATCAATTCTACGTGTTCTGCTTCCTTTAACTTGATAAAAATCAACTTTTTACTTTAGTAATAAACTTCTGAAAAACAGTATTTTAATAATACGTAAACCTTCTTACTTTTGAAATGTACTTGGCAAGCCTAATTACTTGATGACTGTAGCCATATTCATTATCGTACCAAATATACAACACCACATTTTCTGAATCTGACGAGACCAATGTGGCCTGACTGTCATAAATAGAAGGAGCAGAAGAGCCCACGATATCACTAGACACAAGTTCGTTATTGATAGAATATTTAATCTGCTCTACTAAATCACCTTCTAGCGCATATTTTTTTAAGGTGGCGTTTATCGTTTCAACTGTGGTTTTTTGGTTTAACTTGAGGTTTAGAATAGCTAAAGAACCATTGGGAACAGGCACACGTATCGCATTGGAGGTAAGTTTTCCTTCCAGTTCAGGTAAGGCTTTAGCTACGGCTTTACCGGCTCCTGTTTCGGTGATTACCATATTGAGTGCTGCAGCCCGACCTCTACGGTATTTAGAGTGCATATTATCTACAAGATTCTGATCATTGGTATACGCATGAATGGTTTCTAGATGGCCGGTTACGATCCCAAAACTTTCCTCAATAACTTTTAATACTGGAGTAATCGCATTGGTAGTGCAAGAAGCAGCCGAGACAATAGCCGTTTCATCCGGGTTAACTTGATTGTGATTTACGCCGTGCACAATATTTGGAATTCCTTTTCCGGGAGCGGTGAGCAGTACTTTAGCAACTCCTTTTGCAATTAAGTGCCTACTCAATTGCTCTTGATCTCTAAACGCCCCCGTGTTGTCGATAACTAAAGCTTCGTCAATGCCATATTGCATATAATCAATTTCTTCAGGAGTGTTGGCTGAAATTAGTCTTACGGTGGTTCCGTTGATAATTAAAGCTTCTCTTTCACCATTAACATCAATAGTTCCAGGAAAATCACCGTGAATACTATCACTCTTTAAAAGCGAAGCTCGTTTTTGTAATACCGCTTCGTTAATGGGACCACGAACGACAATCGCGCGAAGTCTTAATTGATTTCCGCTACCGGTACGCGTCATCAGTTCGCGAGCGACCAAGCGACCAATGCGGCCAAAACCATAAAGCACAACATCTTTGGGCGTAATGGTTTCAGCTGAATGCGCTTCTTTTAATTTATGATGAATGAATGCCGTAGCGTCTGCATACTCATTATCTTCAATGTGATATTCATACGTGAGTTTACCAATGTCGAGTTTAGCAGGAGGGAGGTTCACCTGCTGAATTGCTTTTGCCAGTTCAACGCTATCAAAAATTGAAATGGGCTTTTGTACAAATGCTCCGGCGTAAGCGTGTAAATTGAGGATTTCACTTACGTTACGATCAATAAGCTGATTTCTAAAAAGTACGAGTTCTATGTTATTATCGTACCACAGATCACTTATAATCTTAATGAATTCAATAGTGGCGCGGCGTCTGTCGGCTTGAAAAGCAAGCTCTTTTTCATAAGTTGAAGACGTTGTCATAAAATAAAGTGTGTGTTTAAATTTTCGGCAAAGATACTTAACTATATCGTTTGCGTAACGTTTAAATGAAGTAAAATCTTCAATAATGAAATAATAGAGATTTGTAGGTAATAGGTAATTGATTTTGACCACGGTCTATTATTACCAATAAAAAAGCCTTTCCGAAGAAAGGCTTGAAATCATTGAAATATTCAGTATCATTTATTGAAAAATGATCTGTTTTTTCTCTCCTCCTTTACCTACAAAGCTTAAGCTTACCGGTTCGTTAGGATTTTTAGCATTCATAATACGCTTAACATCTGCAACTGATTTTACCGGTTCTTCATCAATTTCAGTAATTACGATACCGTTAAGTCCATAGCGTTTTAATTTATCATTAGTCGCTTGAGCAATAACTACTCCGTTTTTAACACCATATTCTTTTAATAATTCTGAAGAAGCTTCACGCACTTCTAGACCGGGCTTATCAATTACATACGCTTCATACTTTAGTAAAGTAACCGGTACGGTTATGCTTTCACCATCTCGCGTATATGTAACCTGCACCACATCGTTAGGTCGCTTTGCGCCTAAGTAACCTGAAAGGTCAGAGAATTTGCTCACTTTTACATTATCTATTTGAGTGATGATATCACCTTCTTCAAGACCGGCCTTTTTAGCGCCACTTTCAAATTCTACATTAGCTACATAAACACCTTCAACAGCATCCACATCAAGCTGACTAGCTATACTTGGATTAAGACTGGTTCCGCTAACACCTAATATCCCACGTTGCACATCACCATATTCCAAAATGTCTTCAACTATTTTGCGCGCATTGTTAGAAGGTACTGCAAATGCATAACCTACATAACTACCGGTTTGCGAAGTAATAGCCGTGTTAATTCCTATAAGTTCCCCATTAATATTGACTAATGCGCCGCCACTATTACCCGGGTTGATCGCAGCATCTGTTTGTATAAAAGATTGCGGATTAGAATCATACTCGTTAATATCTCTGGCTTTAGCCGAAATAATTCCCGCAGTAACTGTACTTGTTAGGTTAAATGGATTCCCTACTGCAAGTGCCCATTCTCCCAGGCGTACATTATCTGAATCTCCAAAAGGTAAGTAAGGTAAATCTTCATCAGCATCAATTTTAATGAGTGCAATGTCAGCTTTAGGATCTGTACCAATAACTTCGGCTTTAAAAGTTCGGTTATCATTTAAAGAGACATCTAATTCTGTTGCTCCATCGATCACGTGATTATTGGTTACGATATAACCGTCAGCAGAGATGATCACACCACTACCTGCACCTACGAGACCTTTGCGGGTTTCTCCGCCGCCATAAAAGAACTCTTGTAAATTACGCGGCTGTCTTGAGGTTTGTACATTTTTTACGTGTACTACCGCGTGAACCGTACGATCTGCAGCTTCGGTGAAGTCAGCATTTGTACTGCTTACAGGGCGCCCCTCATAAGCTACAGTATTAAAATTAGGACTTGTAGTTAGGTTAGAAACTTCAGTTTTAGACTCATCTTCCAGCAGCTTATATGCTCCCAGAGTAACACCACCACCAACGATGGCAACAAACAATAGGCTTGCAAATTTTTTCATAATACGTTTCTATTTTTTATATAACACTTTAAATACGAGTGACAGTATATCGTGTTGCAGGATTTAACTCGGTCTTAACAAGGTGTAGATTATTCGCTTTATGTATTTTTGCGAAGCTTTTAAAAAACCAGCTATGTCTATACCTTTTTATAAATACCAAGGCACCGGCAACGATTTTGTAATGATCGATAACCGTCAGAACATATTTTCCAAAAATGATACCAAACTGGTAAAGAAGCTTTGTGACCGTAAATTTGGCATAGGCGCAGACGGCTTGATTTTGCTTGAAAACCACGATACACAAGATTTTACGATGGTGTATTATAATGCAGATGGAAATCCTAGCTCTATGTGCGGTAACGGCGGTCGATGCATTGTGGCTTTTGCTAATGAACTTGGTGTAATAAACACTACAACCACTTTTGAAGCGGTAGATGGACTGCACGAGGCACATATAGAAAACGGACTTGTACATCTTAAAATGCAAGATGTAGCTGAAATCAAGGAATTTGATACACATTTGTTTTTGAATACCGGGAGTCCGCATCACGTGCAATGGGTCTCTCAAATTGAAGACTTTGATGTTAAATCTGAAGGTGCAACGTTGCGTTATAGTGAGCTATACGGCAAAGCCGGAAGTAATATTAATTTTGTTGAAGCGAGTACCGATGGATTTCGCTTGCGCACGTATGAGCGTGGAGTAGAGGATGAGACGTTGAGCTGCGGTACAGGAGCAACTGCTGTTGCTTTGGCCATACATAAGCAAGGTAAAGTAGGACAAACAAGCGTGCCTCTTCAGGTTGAAGGGGGTAAGTTGACCATAAGTTTTGAGCCGGAAGGTGAAGGATATAAAAACATTTTTCTCATTGGTCCTGCGCAAAAGGTATTTCAAGGAGTATGGACGGACTAACCCTAAAAGGAGAACTTGTTTATTTAAGGGCATTAGAGCCTGAAGATCTTGATCTCATTTTTAAGATTGAAAATGATGAGGATCTTTGGGAGTTGAGTACCACGTTAACTCCGTTTTCTAAGTTTTTACTTAAGCATTATCTAAAAAACGCACATAAAGATATTTATGAGGCTAAGCAGTTGCGATTGGTAGTCTGTAAAGCCGCAAATGATGAAGCTTTGGGAATGATAGACCTTTTTGATTTTGATCCCAGAAATCATCGAGCCGGACTTGGGATCTTGATTTTCAGCAAGGTTGAACGCGGAAAAGGTTATGGTGCCGAAGCGCTTAAACTTATTACCAAGTATGCATTTAAGCGCTTAGAGCTGCATCAGTTGTACGCTAATATTTTAGAAGAAAATGCGCCCAGTATTAAGCTTTTTGAGAAACAAGGGTTTGAACGTGTGGGTCTAAAAAAAGATTGGACGCGCGTGGGCGGAAGCTTTAAAAATGAATATTTATATCAATTAATACATAACGATGTACATTAAAAAAATTATTGCTGCTACCGCAGTGATCGGGATGATCGTAGGCGGCATCTTTGCTTATACCATTTACGGTAAGTTTTTTTCGCCAAATACTGCATTCAATAATGAAGAGGCACATCTCTACGTAAAAACTGACGCCACATATAGTGATGTTCGAGCAGATTTAGAGCCTTTAATTGACGATATCGAGTCTTTTGATCAGGTTGCTGAGCGTAAAGGATATGTTTCGAATATCAAACCCGGGCATTTTATAATTGAGAGGGGAAGCAATAATAACGAAATCGTCAATGCTATTCGTAGCGGGAATATTCCGGTTAAGATTTCTTTCAATAATCAAGAGCGTTTAGAAAATTTAGCAGGGCGCATAAGTCAGCAGATTGAAGCGGACAGTACAGCACTTCTTGAAGCTTTTACAGATACTGAATTTTTAAAGTCTAATGGTTTTTCAGAAGAAACAGCCTTGACTATGTATTTACCCAATACCTATGAATTGTATTGGAATACAACCGCCGAAGAATACCGTAAGCGTATGTTGACTGAATATAATAGATTCTGGACAGATGCGCGCAAAGCGAAAGCAGAAGCGCAAGGATTAACACCTACTGAAGTTTATGTTTTAGCGTCTATTGTACAAAAAGAAACAGCTAAAAATGATGAGCGTCGCCGCGTCGCCGGTGTCTATTTAAACAGACTTCACAACGGCTGGAAACTTGATGCAGATCCCACCGTTATCTATGCTGTTAAAAAACAACAAGGAGATTTTGATCAAGTAATTAAACGTGTTTTATATAAAGATCTGGAAACAGATTCCCCATACAACACCTATAAATATGGCGGTTTGCCACCGGGTCCGATCTTTATGCCTGACCTTTTGGCGATCAATGCCGTGTTAAATCCTGAATCGCATCAATACTATTTCTTTGTCGCAGACGTTTCTAATCCCGGCTATCATCTTTTTGCAAAGACTGTAGCTCAGCATAATGCAAACAGAAAGCAATATATAGACTGGATCAATAAGCAGGGGATAAACCGATAATTTAACAAATGTTAAATGTTTACATAATCTTCAAAAAGCAGATTTGTAAATGTTAAAATCGGTAATAAAATGTAGCAATCGCTTGAGAATAGCGGGTATTTTGCGAGTTTTATTGACTTTGGGAAAAGCTTAACCAATTCATTATCAATCGCTTGAATTCTTATCGTATATTTGCGCGGTAATATAGGCAGGTATTTCAGTAGCGCGTTACTACCGGTCTGAAAATTATTTTATGACGAAAAACATCGTAAAACTAGCGGCGCTTCCTTCTGTATTCGGGCTTGTGGCATTAAGTATGTCAGTTAAAGATGCAGATAAGCCACGCGAAAATTCTACAGAAGGTTTAGAGTTATTTTATACAGTTCCACAATTTGACGAAGCTGACGCTTCGGTCTTGGACAACACTTCAAATTTAAATCTGGCAACTACCGGTAAATCCTTTACCGGATTTAAAGAAGCCTTAGGATTTAAAGAATCTCAAAACGATTACAAGCGTATTAATCAATTGGGTTATCTAGGAAAATATCAATTTGGTAGAAGTACCTTATTGCTTTTGGGGATAACCGATACTGATGAGTTTTTAAATAATCCTGTGTGGCAGGAGAAGGCTTTTGTGGCCAATGCTTCTCGCAATAAGTGGGTTTTAAGAAAAGACATCAAACGCTTCAATGGAAAGGTGATCAACGGCGTAAAAGTTACCGAATCCGGTATTCTTGCTGCGGCTCATTTAGCCGGTCCCGGTAGTGTAAAGAGCTATTTGCGCTCAGGTGGAGTGGAAGGTTTTAGAGATGCATTTGGAACTTCTATACGCAGTTATATGAAAAAATTTGCTGGATATGATGTTTCATTCATTGAGCCCAACCGAACTGCAAAAGTTAAGCTCGATAGTTAGAACATCGATGCAAAATAAACATTAAAAAAGCGACCAAACGGTCGCTTTTTTAATGTTGTATTATAAATAGTGCCGGGCGCTTATGTAAATCAGGTTTATTTGATTTCCATACCGAAATGGGTTTGGTCACTATAAATTCGGTAGGTAGTGTAATATCGCAAGCAATGCATAATCTGGTGTTCCCGTTAAGCGTATTGCACAATTCATCAAGCATTTTATTGTTGCGGTATGGCGTTTCAATAAAAAGCTGCGCCTGATTATAATCCTTAGAAAGGCGTTCTAAGCGTTTGAGTTCGTTGCGTTTTTCTTTTTGATCAATGGGTAAATATCCGGTGAAGGCAAAATTTTGACCATTCATACCGCTGCTCATCATAGCCATTAATATCGAAGAGGGCCCCACTAATGGAACCACTTGAATGCCTTTTTCGTGAGCGATACGCACCACTTCGGCACCGGGATCTGCAACACCCGGAACTCCTGCTTCAGACATCAACCCCATAGAAGTACCCGACAGGCAGGCATCAAGAAAATTAGGGATTTCTGTAGGATCAGTATGTTTATTTAAGGCATGGAGCTTTAGCGAAGGTTGCGGCTTCTTGGGGCAAATTTGCTTAATAAAACGTCTTGCTGTTTTTTCATTTTCGACGATGTATTGATCAATCGTTTCTATGATATTTTGAACCATTCCTGGCATAACCTCTAAAGGCGGTGTGTCCCCTAAAGTCACCGGAATGAGATAGAGTTTTCCAAATTCAGATTTAATATGCATAGTAGTGGGAGTAAAATTTAGCTAAGACGTTCGGCGATCTTAGTGGTGGCTTCATCAAGCATTTCATAAACGCGGTCAAACCCGCGCTGACTGTCGTTATAAGGATCAGGAACATCAACACGTTCTCCCGGAAAAATTTCATCTAAAATCAGCTGCACTTTAGCTTTATCTTCTTCCTTAGGCGCCTGCGCTACAACATCCTCATAATTGTAATTATCCATTACAAAAATGTAATCATAACGCTCAAAAAAGGCTGGTTTAAATTGCATCCCGCGTTGATCTGTGATGTCTAAACCATTCTTTTGTGCAACGGCAATGCTTCTAGAGTCCGGTAGATTCCCCACGTGCCAATGCCCCGTACCGGCAGAATCTACCTGAAATTTTTCAGCATCTAACTTTGATTTGAGTAATCCTTCGGCAAGTGGTGATCTGCAAATATTCCCCAGGCAAACCATTAAAATGTGCGTTTTCATACTGTGATAGTTAAGAGATTTTCGACTTCTTTAATACTGTTCAGCAGCTTTAGGGAAGCAATAAAAAGTCTTACATCGTAAGCTTTTTATTGAGGTCTTCAACATACTTCCTGAACTGTTTGTCAGTAGCAGAAAGATTGTCAACGGTCTTGCAAGCGTGAAGTACGGTCGCGTGATCGCGTTTACCAATTTGCGAGCCAATACTTGCTAAAGAAGCTTTGGTAAGTTTTTTAGCAAAGAACATAGCCAGCTGACGCGCTTGTACAATATGACGCTTACGGGTTTTAGATTGTAAGGTATCAACATCCATCTGGAAGTAATCGCTTACCACTTTCTGAATGTAATCTATAGAAACTTCGCGCTTAGTATGCTTAACGTAGTTATCAACAATTTTTTTAGCAAGCTCTAGATTGATCTCTTTTCGGTTGAAAGAGGAATGGGCAATAAGTGAAATAATAGCACCTTCTAGTTCGCGAATGTTTGTCTTGATATTATTAGCTAAAAATTCAACAATATCTTCAGGCATTTCTACACCATCTTGGTACAGCTTATTTCTGATGATAGAAACGCGCGTTTCAAAACCTGGCGATTGCAATTCTGCTGAAAGTCCCCATTTAAAACGAGACAATAAACGCTGCTCAATGTCTTGCATATCAACAGGAGCTTTATCACTGGTCAAAACAACCTGTTTTCCGTTTTGATGCAGGTGGTTGAAGATGTGGAAAAATACATCTTGTGTACCAGCCTTTCCTGAAAGTAACTGAATGTCATCAACAATTAAAACATCAATCACTTGATAGAAATGAATAAAGTCATTTCTGTTATTTTTTTTAACCGACTCTATATATTGCTGCGTAAATTTTTCTGCTGAAATATAAAGAACAGTTTTATCTGGGTATCGATCTTTTATCTGAACACCAATAGCGTGTGCTAAATGCGTTTTTCCTAATCCAACACCTCCAAAAATCAATAAAGGATTAAAGGATGTTCCACCGGGTTTGTTAGCAACTGCCATACCTGCCGAACGAGCAAGACGGTTAGAATCTCCTTCTAAAAAGTTGTCAAAATTGTAATTAGGATTGAGCTGCGACTCGATTTCCAGATTGCGAATCCCGGGAATCACAAACGGATTTTTAAGCTCTGGATTTTTATTCTTTAAAGGAGCATCAACTTCCTGCGATTTCATGGTATTAGGACGGTTGGTACTCGGTATTTTTTCGGTAAATGGTTGTTTGTTTCCGTAGGTGTTTTCCATACGGATCACATAGACCAATTTTGCTTGTTCACCAAGCTCTTTTGTAAGAGAAACTTTAAGCAATTTTACATAGTGTTCCTCGAGCCATTCATAGAAGAATTTACTGGGTACCTGTATGCTTAATGCGTTATCTGTAAGTTTAACCGCTCGTATAGGTTCAAACCAGGTTTTGTAGGCCTGCGGGGTTATATTGTCCTGAATAAATGAGAGACAATTATCCCATACTGTTTGCGCAGTCATACTCAT